>JAKAWM010000043.1 GCA_021827285.1 Actinomycetes bacterium
TCGTCGGTGTACCGGCGTGTAGAAGTAGCCTTTCCCATGCCTCCATCCTCCTCCAGCTGACGCTGGTCCGAGGTGTCCGGCCGGAGGGGGGAAGTTCAACCCCCGCGCGTGGGCCCGAGAACCCAAGCAACACCCCGCGCGCGGACTGGCGGGGGAAGCGCACGCTGAGGTCCTTCTGGTCCTCGACACGTTGCGCGGCGCCGCTCACAGCTCCACCTCCGGCTCATTGCGACCGGTCACTTCGCGCCACAGCGCCGTGCCGGCGCGCGTGGCGGCGGCCTGCTCTTCGGGGCTGAGGTCGTCCCAGTCGACGGGCTTGGCGCCGTTGGCCCTCACTTCGTCCCAAAGCGCCTTACCTTTGGCCGTAAGGCTCCTATTGTCCTTGGTCATTGCCCTGTTCCTTTCTGCGTGACTTCGTTCCAAAGAGCCGTGCCGGCACGTGTCGCCGCTACCGCCTCGGCGTCATTTGCGGGCTTGGGGGCGCTGTGACCATTGGCCGCGACGTCCGCCCACAGCTTCGAGCCTTCCGACGTAGGGCTTGGTGTGGGAGAGGGCGACGGCCCACTGCCACCGTCCCCACTGCTCCCCCCTCCTGGCGCTGCGCCCGCCGCCACGTCGGCCGGCCCCGTAGGTCCAGTTGGAGAGGTCCCGGCAGTGCCGGTCGCCGCACCGGTGCCGAGCCCATTAGCCATCGACACTGCCCGCTGGCCGTGCTGGGCCACCTTCTGCACCCCTGCCGTTGCCGTCGAGGCGTGGGAGGCTGCGACAGACATATGGTCGCTCGCAAAATGGATGCTCTTGATGGCTAGCCAGGGGGCAAACGCCGCCAGGGCCAGGATGAGCGTGCCCGCCGAAGCTGACCCCAAGGCCTGTGCCACAGAGGTCACCCCGCCGGCGGTGGTGTTGCCCACGCCGTAGATGAGCGTGTAGTAACCGGTCACGAGGATGACCGCCAGGAACAGCTTCGCCACGATCATGGCGACTGTGCCCTCTATCCATTTACGGAGCCAGTTGTTGGAGAAACTGGCCACGGCGCCTGAGAAAGCGAGCGGGGCGAACACCGCTGCCAGGACGATGAGCAGCTTTCGCAGGATTAGCGCGAACCAGATCGCGAAGCTCGCCAGCATGACCACGACCGAGAACACCAGGACGAGGGCGGGGTTCACCATCGCCGACAGAGCGGTGTAGCTGAGAAGGCCCGTGCCGAAGGTCCCAAGGCTCTCGCCCGTTGTCGCCGTGATTATGCCGTTGCTCACTGCATCGGTGACGTAGAGCAATTCGTTGATGAGGAACACCGCGGCCATCGTCCCGACGACAGCGATTACCACCCCGCGAAGCGCCCGGCCGATGCCGCCCATGTCGTGGCGTAGCGCGGACAAGGCAACCTCGACGACGAAGAGCAACAGGATGACGGTCCCGGCGGCGGCGACGATGACCCCAAAGAGCCGGTCGAACGCCGCGCCTCCGAGCTGGACCGCGGTCGAAGCCCCGATGGCCTGCCAGAGCCAAACCAGGACAGACTGGACAGCCCCGAGGAACGATTTCGCGATAGCGCTCAAGGCGTCCCCGGCGACAGACTTCAGCGCGCTGGCAACGGCGCTCCCAACGTTCAGCCCTAGAAAACCCAGCAATTCAAACTCCTTTCAGTGGCTCAGTGCCAGTACGACGTGCAAGACGGGGCGGGGCCTGGCGAGCTCGTAGAGCACGGCCCGGACGACCAGCGCCACGGCTACGACGACGGCGCACCGGGCCCAGACCGGTATTTGCCGGACCAGACGTGCCATTTACAGGCCGCCGCCTACAGGCCGCCGCCGACCTTGGCGAAGACGCCGATGATCGTGGTAGCCCCGCCAAGCAGGATGGCGGCCAAAAGTGAGGCCAGGACACCATGCTTTCCCTTGGTTACTTCGGCCGGGTTGCCGGCGTGGTGGCCGATGCCCATGCGGGCGGCCGAAACGACAAGACCCAGCAACGAGATCACGAGCCCGAAGGTCGTCACGTCCGACACAAGCCCGGCCAGAGTGTTCAGGCCAGGGATTGTCAAGGTTTTCCCTGTCGGCAGGGACACGGTGGCGAAAAGCCGTACGCGGCCTACCGAGCTACCGAGGACTGCTGCGAGACGGTGCATGACTGCTTCCTTTTCCTTTCCGGCCCGCACTGCCGGCGGGCCTTTGCCCGTACGTCGAGGCTGCAGCCAAACGTTCCGATTTTTCCGTGGGCCGCCCTGCAAGCAGCGCCAAGTGTGCCCTCAGCAGCCCGCTTTTGCCCACCAGGCCGTTGTCGCAGCCAGCAACGCCCCCGCCTCGGACCAGGTCTGGTCCTCGCGAGCTTGGCGGGCCTTGGCCGCTTTGAGGGCCCCTGCGTTCTTCGCCGTCCAAGTGGCGAGCGCCGCTTTGTAGCTCGCCAAGGCCGCCTTGTACACGACCAGCTCGCTCTCGTAGGCGCGGAGCTGCTGGACGGTGGGGTCGCCCGGAGGCGGTGCTGGTGGCGCCGGCGGGGTGGGCGGAGGCGTCGCTGCGGGCGGCTGTGGGAGCCCGAGCACCGTCCGAACCATAGGCCAAGGGCCCCCGGATTGCCAGCTGGTAGCTTGCAGTTTCGTCGCGAACACGCCGGCTTGGGTCAAGGTGTCCTGGCGCTGGGGGACGCTCCCCCAGCTCGGGCCCTCGGCGAACACGCCGGCCGGCGAGCTCGTCGTCGCGGCGGTAGAAGTCAAGGTTAGATCTATGAGATTTGACCGCCAGATCCCCGCTGCGACCGCGAACTGTTCGGCACGGGGCGACGCGGCGGCTTTGCGCTCGACAGCCACCAGGACCGCGGCGGCTTGCAACTGCGATGCCGACCAGGGCTTGCTTGGCGGCGGGGAAAGGCAGGTCGTCAGGCCGGCGTCGTAACCGGCCGCGCCGGCGCCGTTCACCGCCACGCCGCTCACCGCGGCGACGAGAGCGACGAGCGCCAGGAGCGGGAGGACGAGGACAACGAAGGCCAGGGCGGCGAGTTTTTTCATGACGCGAGCCCGAGGTCGAGGGTGAGCTGCTCAGCAGGGAGGACCATGGGCTCGGACGCGAGGCTGGCGGGGTCAGCCGCTTGCAGCCGGGCCATGCACCGCGCGCGGTACTGCCGCGGGCCTGGGCTCGGGGAAATGGTCACCAGGGCCCTCTGCCAGGCCCAGGCGGCCCGTCGCCACTCGCTCGGCTGGAACGACGCCCAGCGGTCGCGCCAGTAGCTCAATAACCAGCTCGGGACCGGCGCTTCGGCGTCGGTCCCCCGTGGCGCGCCGCCCGCGATGAGCGTCAAGCACGGGCCATTTGGAGGCTCGGGGATCTTGGCTTTGGCAAGCGCTCCCCGGTAGCTCACGGTCACGTCCTGGCCGCGGACGTGGGCTTCTGGCACCTGGGCAATGGTGGGGTGAGGTATTGCTATCGGCAGGACCACTGCCGCCGCGGTCTCAAGCGTGGCCCTGACCTCACGGCCTGGCCACCACCCCGAGAGGCGCCACCAGTCCCGAAGGGCTGAGCCGACGCGCGCGGTGACCTCAGCTGTTAGCCGTTCGACGTCGTAGTCCTTGATGGCCTCGGGGCGGCGGGGGTTCAAGCGGCGCTGGCTGTACTGGCGCGGCTGGGCACGGCCGCCGAGAGGGGAGAGGGGAGCCGGAGCCGGAGCCGGAGCCGGAGCCGAGGGTCGGCCGCCAAGTGCCATCTCGGCGGCGGCGGTTGCTATCGCCCGCTCCACGTCCTGCGAGCGTGCCGCGGTTGCCGCTGCGGCGATGGCGGGGTGGTTGCCGCATTCTACTAGGAGAATGAGGTCTGAGAGGATGAGGCGCTCCAGGTCCCGTTGGCCTGTCCCACGCCTCGCTGCCTCGACGAGCTTGGCCGGGAGGGGGCCGGGGGTGAGGTTTGGTGTTGCGTTCATGTCCCCTATGTGGGGGTGGCGGGTGCACGTGTCTCTCACGCCCCGTGAATCGCCACAACCGGGCAGAGGTTTTAGCCGGCGGGGCGAAAATGTCGGGCGTGAGAAACGCAGTGGCGGCTCGCCTTGCCAGGCGGAGAACACCCAAAGGCCTGTTTCGTCGAGGCGAGCCATCACCCGGAGGCTGTGGTTAGCCACTGCTTGTCTCACTACTCATTGGACTGAGGCTTCAGGCAAATTCACCGCCTGCCTCTTGTTGGGACGCCAACGCAACACGTCGTGACTTAAGTTGGTGTCATATGGCTGTCGCGAGTAGGTTGCCCGACGGACTGAAGGCGACCGAGTACGGGCCAACACCACTCCCAACCGAAAATGGCGACCCACTGACCTGGCTAAGAATTCCGGTCGAACTGACCGAGAAGACAGAGACCGTGCCCATGTAGTTCGCCGTGGCCAAGAGGTTGCCTGAAGGGCTGAAGGCAACGGAGTATGGCGCTTCAGTACCAGTGGGGAACGGGGACCCATTGACCTGCGTGAGGGCACCAGTGGTCTGGTCGACAGAGAACATAGACACGCTGCTGCTGCTGCCGTCATTGTTCGTCGCGGCCAAGAGGTTGCCCGAAGGGCTGAAGGTAACGGACATCGTGTCAGCGCCGGCGCTGAACGGCGACCCTGCAACTTGGCTGAGGGCTCCCGTCGCCGAGTCGACAGAGAAAACAGAGACTGTGCCGCTAGCAACGTAATTAGCGACAGCAAGAAGGCTGCCCGACGGACTGAAGGCGACTGTGTATGGATTGCTGCCACTGCCCGTTGAGAACGGCGACCCGCTCACTTGCACGAACGGCGGCGAGGATGCCAACGCGGGTGCTACGTCCACGGCCACTATAACCAAAGCCGCGGTGAGGGCGACGAGGGCTCGGGGGAGCCGCCGGTAGCCTCTAATGGAATGAATCGCGCACAGGCACACCTGACCCATTTCGGCTTGACCTGTCGACACCGATCACGGTCAACGGCTACAACGCATGGGTCGAGAGCGGGCAACGGGGGACCGATGGGTATACAGTTATCGACCTCGGCGTCGAAGTGCCCGACGGCAACGGCCAGTACCACGACCTCGTCGTCGGGACGGAAAGCTTGTCCATGAACCAGGTCACCAAGATGCTTGCCGAGGGCTTGCAGTCCCAGGTTGCCGCGACTACTACGACCCAGGACTTGTAGGGCGCGCCATCAGCACTGGCGGCCACGATCAGCGCCTTGACGCCCCGGTCGGCTCCCACCGGGACCAGGTGACGGCCGGTCTTTGACCTGCGCTGGTGGTGGAACGGAGCCGCTACCCCGGCCACGGAGACGAACCAACGTCCGGCCTTGAACGAAAAGCTGGCCGAGTAGGGATGGAAACGCCCTGTGGCTATCATCTTGGCCAGTGCCCGGCCACAGCCGTGGAGGCGTATGTCTCCAAGCACGGGAAAGTGCATAGCTTTGGAGCCGACGAAGCGCACCGAGGGCTTTTCATCGGGCAGGTACTTGGCCCGCAGGCGGACCTTGGCACCTCCCGGTGCTTGGCGGCAAAGCCCGGGAAGCATCCCCGCCGACGTGTTCGAGTGCGCCAGTGTAGATGCCGCCACCGCCTTGAAGAACTACCGCGAGTCTGTCACCGGGGCGAGGGCCGGCTTGAAGGTCGGCTTACCTCTGCAGCAGGGGTCCAATGGACTACGAAGGCCTTTCCCGGCCCCGGGCTGTTGTGGGCACACTGAAGGGTGGCCAACCACATCGTGGGCCATGGCCGTCTGTACTGTGTCACCGACTGTGGCAAGCAACAGAGTGTTCTGCGCGACCGGCGGTAGTGCCAACGACCGCTGTCACGGGCACACACGGCTCGGACTTTGGCGAAGTTCCTAACGGGACGAAGCCGATGCCGAAATAGAGGTGCCCCACTATGGTTCGCAGATCAGGACCGTAGACCGTGAGTGGTCCCGTCCACACAGAAGGCACGCGTGCACCTGGTGTGGCGTACAGGTCCGTTCGAGGGACGTGGCCCACGATTCTGCCGTGGCTCCACACGCTGATGTAATCGGGAGCCCGGCGGAAGTCCTGTACCCCACTGGCCGAGACTGGGCGTTGTCCCTCGGCGCGGTACATGACTGGTGCAGCGGCTCCTCCAAGTAGTATCGGCACAATTGCCGAGACGGCCGCCCACCGCCGACGCCACCTGTGCCGGGCGCGCTTGCTAAGTAGAGCGTGTTTCAAATGTAGGCGCGCTCCCACTTGGCGATGGGCTAGCATCTGTGGAGGCCCGGGGAACCCGTCGAAAGTCACGGTAGCATCTCCTTGGTCACAACGAGGACCATCATAACAGCATTAACTATCCCTCTAATTCTGAGGAGGCGGCGCTTGGAGCACGGTTACGGAGGTTGAGTTCCCGTTAGAGTCCGTCGCCGGTAGCGTCGAGCCGGCGACTGGCACGAAGCCTTCCCCTGAAACGAGATGACCGACCACTTGCGACAACGACGCGTCATAGACGGGAGGTTCCAGGGTGGCGGCACTCACAGGCGTGCCTTGAGAGGGCAGGACGGTGGTGCTCGCCACATAACCGACAACCGTCCCCTGACTTATTACCGAGATGTACTGCGGCACAGACGCCATAGAGATTGCCCCACCCGTAAACGCCGCTGGCGGGATGGTGCCCATGCTGACCCCTCCCGGGCCGGTCGTCCAGCCGTCGCTCCCCGTGGTTGCTGGCACGGCGTTGTAGTTTGCCGCAGGCGCCGTTGCGTCTCCGGTGACATAGTTGCCTCCATACTTAGTTCCACCGAACGAAATCGCGTTGTACGAGCCTGTACCCGGGTTCCCGCAGATTTCACCACCGAGCCCAAAAAAGGCTGTCTTGACGTCGGCGTATTCTTGGGCGTCGCCACAGACGTTACCCTTGAAATACTCAAATATAGTTAAGCCCAAATCTCCAGCAGGCAAAGGGTCGTCGTCAGAGCACTCCCCGAGGTAGCTGCTCTCTGTATAGCCGTCGACTACTGGTCCAGAGCTTGTGGTTGCTTCGTTGCAGTAAGCCGTATTATTAAGTACATAGCCGGGGACCCATCCCGAAGTGGTACTGGAAAATGCCGGGGTGGCACCCAGCCCAGCTATTAGCCCCGCAGAAAGAGGCACAGTTGATAGGAACTTGACCGAACGACGAAGAATCCCTTGTTGCACTGTAGTCCTTTCTATATTGTAGAGGCTGAAGTCTCGTTCGTCTGAACGGGCGAGGCTCTGAACAGCAGGCCGGCGCGGGGCCTGCCAGCAGCTGGCGGACAACGCTGTTGGCAGTGTCGCCCGCCGTCCAACGGACAGTCGTCTGGCGCCCCGGAGCACGAGGACTCCGCTACTAAGCTCAGTACATACCGCAGACTGTGCCCCAGTCCGTAGTCCCACCGTTAAAGTACGTCGAACTCCACTGGTTGGAAGCGCTGACGGTGCCGGATACAGCGTATATGGCGTGGTATGTGCTCCCAGAATGGGCCGGCATGGTCCCAGAACCAGAGGCGACGAGGCTTCCTATGCCACACGGATTGAGTACACCTACCGCTCCAAGTTCAACCTTCCCTGAGAGCGTACTGCTTGAAGTGTTCACGTAACTCGCGACACGATCGTTCTCGTTATTGGAATACACTCCGACGCAGACGTATCCGTCAGTTATGGGGGCGTAGGTGCCATACGCCTGTACTGGGCATGCCAATGTTGTATCTGGGGAGACTCCTACGGAGGTGGACACTGCTACGGCGGAGCACGTTAGCGAGCCACCCACAGTGTCCGTCACGACACCAGCGGGATAAGGATTGGGGCCGCCTGTGGACGTCACCTGTGTGAGCTCATCCGAGTTGACTGTACAGAGACCTACCCTGGTACCCAGGAGCGTCCCATTGTTGACAACCTGATTTACGTCGTTTCGCTCTATCGCTGCCCATGAATCCCACGCTGACAGCGGGGCCCCTTGACTTGGCGGCAGCGGAACGGAGGCCAGGGTGAGTGGCGTCGCTGTACTCGGCGCCATTGTACTTACCCCCGCGGCCGGTGCTATCTGTGTTGTTATGGGAGCCGGGTCAGCGTTAGCGGCCGCCGCCGGTATAAGAGCAACCACCGTGGCCGCCAATGCCAGTAAGTGTCGAATATGCATGCTTTCACTCCTTGAAGTCAAGATTTGAACGTGTTTACGGGGTCTTTTCTTCAGAAAGTTGCTGGACCAGGTACGCTAAGGTTTTAGTTTTTGACGACGCTGTCCTCCCTGCCAGCTTAGGCGACAGTCGTTGCCTCTATGAGCTACCGTCAAAAGGAGGTTCCTTGACTTGTAGGTACTAAGTAGGCACTTTCACCCCTCAGGTAGCCTTATCATCCGGACGTCCTTTTTGTTTACGCGTCTGGTGGGTTACATGGCTCATGAGCTCCTCTCTGACCTAGGTGGAACCTGGGCACGCACCAAGTGGCTTCTTCTGCACGCCAGGCCTTGATAGTCACGCGGGCTCGCGACAACATCGGGCCTTTGTAGTTGACTTGGGCTACAACCTGGTGCACGGCTCGCCTGCGATGCCGTACCAAGACGTGCAAAGGTCGGTGCCCGATGAGAAGGCACCAGGGTCGGACCAGTTGGCGGTGGCCTCTTGGCCCGAGGACAGGCACTTGCTAGCCGTCTCGGCCATGAGCGTGCCGCTCGCGTAGTAACGGGCGTACGTGCAGACAGATGAAGGCGCCGTCGTCTCGGTGTACCAGTCGGTGACCGTGTCGCCGGAGCTGTCGATCACCTGGCAGGTATTGGCCGAGCACGCGGTCTCTGCGAAAGGGGCTGGCGGCCGGGCGCCAGCCACCGCCGGGCCGGCGCCCGCTAGTAGGAGCCCACCGGACATAACCAGCGTGACCGCACCGCGTAACGCGAAACGACAGACGTTGCTCCACACCGCAGGACCTCCCACCTGTCCAGCTCTAGACGCGCTCCAAGTGCCCTTGGCTCGTGGCACCTATTACAGGAGGATAGTCAACCTTTGGGGTAGTGTCAAGAGGTCTTCGAGGAACCCAGTGGCTACTTGTGAGCCTGCGCCGGCGCGTCGACCGGGTGGGCTTGGAGGGGAACTGGCGCAGTCACCTGGCTAGGGACCGCGAAGCCGACAAGGGCGAGCAGGGCAACGCCGGCGACGCTCGCAACGAGCCTCGGCCGGTGTAGGGCTATGCGTGGGTAGTCGCCGCTTAGGGCCTCGAGGCGCTTTTGGAGCATGGCCGGGCGGGCCATGGAGCTGAGGGCGGCACGAGGGTCGTCAGGGACCTGGGGAGCAGCGAGGAGCACCTGTAGAGCAGAGAGGAGCGCCGCTTTGCCGTAGCGGGCGACTGCGGCCCTGTCGGCCCCCAGCTCCTCTTGTAGCTGGGCCGCCTGCGCCAGGTCCCGGAGCACTGGGACGAAGAAGACGGCGGAGGTGGCCACAGAAGCAGCGAGCTGGCGGAGGGGGCCGAGGTGCCGGGCGTGGGCCGCCTCGTGGGTGAGCGCCGCGGCGAGCTCGTCGGGGCCGAGCAGCTGGAGGAGGCCCGTGGAGACGACGACGACCGGGTGGAAAAGGCCGATCGTGAAGCAGCACGGTTCCTCGGTCCCTAGCACCACAAGGGCGCGCAGGGGCGCGCCCGGAGGCCTCGGGGGCTCGGCACTGGCACGAGGGAAGGTCGCCATCAGCCGCCTGACTTGGTGCAAGCGCCAGAGCTGCCTGAAGATCTCGACGGCCGCGAGCACCAGGACCGCCAACCCTGCCCCGCCCATCACGAGGGCGGCGCCCAAGGCGTGCCTGCCGACCAAGGGCACGGGCTTCAGGCAGGCCGCCATGGCCGGCACGGGCAACTCCCAGCCTCTTATGTGACAGGGGAGCTGGGCCCAAAGCGCCCGGGAGGCGAGGGCCGACAGGCCGGCCTCGCCGACGAGGGCGAGGAGCACCAGTGCCCAGAAGCTACGTCGCATGTTTGCCCGCGTCTTCGCGGGAGCGCCGGAAGAGCTCCTCGAGCATGTCCAGGGCCGCCTTGCCCGCCCCGGCACCCTCGACCAGCCCAGCGACAGCCACTTCGGGGCCGTAGCGGCGCAGGAGCTCGCCCATCGCCCGGCGCCCGTGCCAGGCCACGAACTGGTCCTCGGGCACGACCGCCGTGTAGAGGAACGCGCGGCCTTCGACTTCGTGGGCCGCATATCCTTTGGCGTCGAGGCGGCGCAGGATCGTGGCCACCGTGCGCTCGGACAGCTTGCGGGCCCGCTTCGCGTTGACGAGGGCAGTCGCGTCCTCGACGTTCAGGCGGGGGTGGCGCCACACGACGGCCATGACCTCAGCCTCCAAGGGGCTGAGCAGGTCCGCGGGCCCAGCGGTCTTGGCCTTGTGCTGCACTACTATCTCCTTATAGTCCTTTAGAGGAAGGTTATCCCCCTCAGGCTGGGCGTCGCGTCTTTGCGCGGCTCATGGTGGACGAGCAGGCACGGCAGCGCCGATCACACGGGCAGCCCGGACGATAATAGGGACAGTATGGTGCGAGCCTTCAACCGTCGGCTCGGCGGCGGCCCGGCACAAGCATCGGCGCCGGCCCTGACGGATGCGCCGGCCCTGGTGGATAAGGTGCACGCAGAGTCGTCCATGTTCCCAGCCCGGACCGGCTGGTCGACGTCACCTTCCTGGCCGAGCACGACGCCGCTATGGTCGCGCTGACCCCTTCAGTATCCAAGAGGCACTTCGCCCGGTGCCCGGTCCCTCGTGGCCGTGCAAGTGCGGTCGGTACCCATAATAAGGTGATCGGTCGGAGGCCCACCTTGCCTTCGGCCTGACTCGCTGGGCAGTGTGGTCCGGCATCAGCGACATCGTGAATCGGTTGGGTCCCGAAGGGGGGCAGTCAGGCTCAAGGAACACTCCTCGACTTCGGCTGGGCGGAGCAACGAGCCGTCCGCCTCATGAGTCAGAGTTGCACTCGCGCACA
>JAKAWM010000044.1 GCA_021827285.1 Actinomycetes bacterium
GTGTTCGGGGAGCTCATGGAGGCCGTAGACCGGGCCAGGGCACACGGTGTCTCGGCCGATGGGGCCGTATGGGACCTCCAGCGTGCGCTCATCGAGTTCGTCGAGGACAATTGGGACCGGCCCGACCAGGGCATTTGGGAGCTGCGCGGCCCGCCCCGGCCGCTCGTCTACTCTCGCGTCATGGCCTGGGTGGCCATCGACCGCGCCATCAAAGCGGTCGAGCAGTACGGCTTTGACGGCCCCGTGGACCGCTGGCGCAAGGTGGCCAGCTCGATCCGCGAGCAAGTCTGCTCGCAGGGCTTTAGCCCACGTGTCGGGTCCTTTGTCCAGTCATATGGCTCCGATGAGCTTGACGCCAGTTTGTTGATGCTGCCCTTGGTCGGGTTCCTACCCATCGACGACCCCAGGGTGGTGGGGACGATCGAGGCCGTCCAGCAGGAGCTGACCGTAGACGGGTTCGTCGCCCGCTATAAGACGGGCTCTGGTGTAGACGGGCTGGCCGGGGAAGAAGGTACGTTCTTACCCTGCACCCTGTGGTTGGTGTCCTGCCTGGCCCTTCTCGGCCGTACTGAGCAGGCACGCCGGTACTTCGAGCGGGTGGTGTCGATTGCCAACGACGTGGGGCTCCTTTCCGAGGAGTATGACACCAGGGCCAAGCGGCTGGTGGGCAACTTTCCCCAGGCCTTCACCCACGTTGCGCTGGTGAATGCCGCTCGCCTCCTCTCCGCGGCCGTCTCCCCGGCCCGCCCGCAATAACGGGCGCCTACGCAAACGAGCGGGCCACCAGCCGCCGGACGGCCACCGCCACCTCGGTTGGATGGAGCTGAGGGAGCAGGTGACCTCCACCGCTCACCTCTTCCAGGGTGGCCCCGGGGATGTCGGACGCCAGGCGGCGGCCCACACGAAGGGGGATGACGCGGTCTACGGTGCCGGCCACGACCGCGACCGGTATGCTGAGCTGCTTTATCCTGCCCGCCAGGAGAGGGAGCTCATGGGCCAGGGCACGCTGCTCGACGGCAAAACTGCTCCAGGTCGAGCGGCTACGCCAAGAGGTGGCTATGTCGGCCAGGTCCTCGCTCAGGTGGCCTCGGAGCCGGCCGCCCGCGAAAGCTCGCGCCGGGCCCCAGGAAAGGAGCCGGCCCGCGGTGCTGAGCGTGACCGCGGCCAGAGCCGTCCCCACCGAGGGACGGGCGAGGAGGCGGTCAAGCCGGCCCAGGGGCTCGGCCGGCCCCACGGAGCAAACCAGGGCGATCCCGCGGACTAGGCCAGGGAAGTCGAGCGCGGCTTGCAATGCCACCCCTCCGGCCCAACTGTGCCCGACGATTACTGCTCCGTCGACCTCGAGCGAGCGGAGCAATTGGGCAACGGCCGCGGCGTTGGCGGCAAACCCCGTGGCCCTGCCGCCTGTGCGGCCGTAGCCGGGCCGATCGGGGACGATGACCAAGTGGTCACGGACGAGATCGTCGGCCACCGCCTTCCAATCGCCTCCATAGCCGGGTTGCCCATGGAGAAGCACCACTGGCCACCCAGCCCCCCGCACTTCGGCCTGGAGCTCTCTTGCCACCCGGCGTGGCACCTGCGGCTTCGGCAAGGGGCTCCGGTGCTGCCTACGCAGCAGGGCGCGAGTGGACGGCACGCGCACAGCGTAGTGCTGAGGGCCCGCGCCGCTGTAGCAGTGCCGGGTCGGTACGATCGCCACGATGGGGTCGCGAAGAGCCCTGGCGGCCGCAGTGGTCATAGCGTTGTGCCTGCTCGTCTCGGCCTGCGGTGGGACAGGCTCTGCTACCAGCCAGCAGGACCAGGCCTTCCTCAACGAGGTCGATGGACAGGCACCTGACATCTCCAGCTACCGGACAGGCTCCCAGCTGCTGAGCCTGGGCCAAGCCGTGTGCACGGACTTCGAGTCTGGGGCGTCGGCGCAGGAGGTGGGGGACCGCATCCCGCTCTACGAAGGCAGCCCGTTGCTGCCCCCCGCCGACTTGGGGGCAGTCATGTCGGCGGCGGTGGACCAGTTGTGCCCCAAGTACCGCAGCGTCCTTGGCCAGTAGGTGGCTTCAGCATCAGGCTGGCCAAGCCGACAGGTAAGTGAGCACCCGGCCCCCACAGGAGAGGTGCGAGCCGCTCGGCAGGTCCCTCTGCTCGTAGCGGCCGAGTTGGCCCCAGCTCTCGACCTCTGGGGGTTGGATCCAGGTACCTCCTTCGGCGCCCCGGTCTACCAGCCGCGCATCCCAGCCTCTGAGCTGGACCTCAGCTTGAACCGGCCCCATGGTGTTGCCAGGGCCGGCACGCATGGCTATCCCCCTGACCATGCCGGACTGGACCTCAGGAGCCACCTCCGGCTGAGTGCCGATCAAGCACCCTCGGTCCAAAGCCCAGATGGAGCCGTCATCGGCCAGTAGCGCCCCAAGGCAGGGTTGCGGACCACTCAGCTGGGCCGTGCCGGGTGCGACGGCCCGCCCGCACCGGAGGCAGCGTGTTACCCGTGGGTGGTTGAAATGCCCCTGTTCGCAGCGCACGCCAGGGACGTCGGGTTGGCCAGGCATCGGGAACGTAGTAGCCAGGTCGCTGGCCAATCGGAGCGGGGCCGGGGTCGCCGTGGGGAGGCTCCGCAGATCTATGGCCCCTCCGTCACCGGCGGGCGACGTCGCCTGGGCCGGCGGGGCCGCAGCCGATGGCCCCGGGGCAACCTGGGGCTGGGCAACCTGGGGCTGGGCAACCTGGGGCTGGGCAGGCGGCACCATGATGTTCGGGTTTGCTGGCGCCAGCTGCACGGGCTGCGCCGGCTGGGCTAGCTGCACCGGCTGCACCGGCTGGGCAACTTGCACCCCAGCCGCCGGCACCGGTTGAGCCACCTGCTGGAGCAGGATGAAACCGGAACCCGGCACGACGCCGCTCACCAGGTCAAAGGGGTTACCTTGCTGGCTGGGTGGAGGCGGCGGAGCCCCGTAGGCAAGGACGATCAGGGGCCAGGGCCTGCCGATAGGCACGACCATCCAGCCCGGGACCGGCTGGGGGTAAAGCCAACGCCCGCTGTCCCAGGCTTGAACCGGCCCGTGCAGGAACAGCGAAAGGCCGCTGGTGCCCGGCCCTACAACGGCGAAAGGCGCCTGTGGCTCCGGGTCCCCCCGCTGCAGGATGGCGATCAGGGAGTTGGCTAACTGGTCGCCGCCCCCTGGCGCCTGGCTGGCCCGTTGCGCTTCAGCCACCAAGTGGTTGTGGAGGGCGGCGGTACCCTGCGGCCCGGCCCAGACGGCGACATCGCCGAAACGGGCCACCATCCCGGGGCCAGCTAGAACTTCAAGTTTGTCAGCCATCGACAGCTACCTCCTTACCGATCCTGGCTGCGGATTGGGCTTACGCACTAGCCGTGCCAGCCCCGCCACCGGCGTCGCCGGAGCCACCCGCCTCAGTACCCGCGGCCCCGCCCGCTGTAACAGGCCCCGCGCCAGTCAACTGGGCGGCGGCCTGCTCCAATGTATCGGCTACCTCGGCGGCCGTTTGGGGCCTGACCGCCGGGTCCACCGCCAGGCACCTACCCACTATCTCTGCTACGGCGGCCGGCAGAGGCGCCAAGGCCGGCGGAGGGGACGCCAATTGCCGGGAAAGGGCATCGACCACTGGTACATCATCCAGTCCCTGGAACGGTGCCATCCCCGTGACTACATAGTGCGCCGTTGCTCCCAGTGCCCAGATGTCTGACCATCGCCCACCGGAGCCCCGCAGCAACTGGGGATCGATGTAACCGAGGGGTGGGTAGCCGACCTGGGCGAGCAGGCGGGTACCGTCGGCCAGGGCGGGAGGGCCGAGCACGGCGGTACCGTCCTCACACAAGGCCACGACTTGGGGGCAGATGGCGGCGTGAATGAGGCCGTGCTCGTGGAGGACATGCGCGCCCCGCGCCGCCCTGGCCAGCGCCCGTAGCCGGGCGGGGACGTCGAGCTCAGCCGGGGCTGAAGCCAGGGTGCCCGCCACCTCGACTTCCGCGCTGACAAATATCACCGGTCGTTGGTCCCGTTCGCCTATCCCCGCCTCGATCCAGGCGGGCAGCCCAGCCCCCCGTACGGCGGCGAACGAGCTGATGCGCGCTTTGGCTGCCGTCCAAGCTAGGCGCGCCACCGGTCCCAGGATCCACACCGTGACGGGGGCGCCCTGGCCCAAGCGCTCAGGACGCTTGGCCCTCAAACAGGGAAGAGTGCCGTCTTCGACCACGGCCTTCGTCACTTCGTAGCCAGCGACCTGGTTGGCCAACGTCTCCCTCCTTAGCTGGTGCCGGAGTACGTATGGGAAGCGGAACTACCGGAGAACAGTAGCTTGGCACGAGCTGGCCTCACCATAGGACCGCTGGTTGAACGCCCGCAGTCTACGTTTGAAGGCATGGATCCGACACTGCACCGAGAGCTCGGCCTCACCGACGATGAGGCGGCGTCCATCGAGCGCATATTGGGGCGCCGCCCCAACCACCTCGAGCTGGCCATGTACGCGGTGATGTGGAGCGAGCACTGCAGCTACAAATCGTCCAAGGTCCATCTTCGGCGCTTGCCCACCGAAGGGCCCGGCGTCTTGGTGGGGCCGGGGGAAAACGCCGGCGTCGTGGATGCCGGCGATGGCATCGCCGTTGCCATCCGCATCGAGAGCCACAACCACCCCTCCGCCATAGAGCCTTACCAAGGTGCGGCTACCGGGGTGGGCGGGATCATCCGCGACATCTTCACCATGGGGGCCAGGCCCATCGCGCTCATGGACCCTCTCCGCTTTGGCCCGCTGGACGACGCCCACAATCGCTGGGTCGCCGGTGGCGTCGTCAGCGGCATCTCGGGCTACGGCAACGCTGTTGGCGTACCGACCATAGGCGGGGAGCTCGAGTTCGCCAGCTGTTACGCCGGCAACCCCTTGGTGAACGTCCTCTGCTGCGGGCTCCTGCCCAAGGACCGCCTGGTGCTCGGACGGGCGAGCGGCGTCGGCAACCTGGCCGTGCTCATCGGCTCCACAACGGGGCGGGACGGCATCGGCGGGGTGAGCGTCCTGGCCTCGGCGGCGTTCAGCGAAGACGCCGAGGCAGAGGCGGCTAAGCGGCCGAACGTGCAGGTGGGCGACCCCTTCGAGGAAAAGCGCCTCATCGAGGCCACGCTGGAACTACTGGACCAGCACCTGGTGATCGGCATCCAGGATCTGGGCGGCGCAGGGCTCACGTGCGCCACCAGCGAAACTGCCTCACGCGGTGGTGTCGGGATGGACGTGGACCTCGACGCCGTCCCCCTGCGGGAACCGGGCCTCGAGCCCTTCGAGGTCATGACCAGCGAGAGCCAGGAGCGCATGCTCGCCATAGTCGATCCCGGGGCCTTGGGCCGGGTCATGGAAGTGTGCCAGCGCTGGGAGGTCCGCGCCAGCGTGGTAGGCAAGGTAACGGCGGGCGGGCGGTTGCGGGTGCTGCGGGGGGGCTGGGACGGCGAGGTCTTGGCGGACGTGCCGGCCGCCAGCCTTCACGAGGACGCACCCGTCTACAACCGGCCCATGCGCCGGCCAGCTGATTGGGACGAGCGGGCGAGCGACGATCCCGCCCACCTCCGGCCCCCCGTGAGCCCAGAGGAGGTGGCCGACGATCTCCTGGCCTTGCTCGCTGATCCGTCCTGGGCCTACCGCCAGTATGACCACCAGCTGTTCTTGAACACGGCTGTTGCACCCGGCGCGGACGCGGCCGTCCTGCGCCTGTCAGCCCCGGGAGTGCGGCCGTCGCCGGGAAGCCGTCCCCGTGGCCTGGCCCTCTCCACGGACGGCAACCCCCGCTGGTGCGCTCTGGACCCTCGAGCCGGGGCTCGCCTGGCGGTGGCAGAGGCCGCTCTCAACGTGGCCTGCGCCGGGGCCCGCCCCGTAGCCCTGGTGAACTGCCTCAATTTCGGTAATCCCGAGCACCCCGAGGTGATGTGGCAACTGTCTGAGGCCGTGGATGGCATGGCGGAGGCCTGCTCGGCTCTCGGCATCCCCGTGGTCGGTGGCAACGTCAGCCTCTACAACGAAAGCCGGGGGGCGGACATCGACCCCACACCGGTGGTCGGCATGCTCGGCCTCATAGATGAGCTGGCGCCGGCCGTGCCCACCCCGGTCCTCGTCCAGGGGAGCCACATACTCGTAGTGGGGGCAACGGCGACTTCATTGGCTGGTTCGCGCTGGGCGGCCGAGCGCCGCGGCCATCTGGGTGGCACCCTGCCCACCCTTGACCTGGCCCTGCATTCCCGGCTGCTGGCCCTGACCGCCGAGCTGGTCAACCGGCGCCTGGTCGATGCGGTCCACGATGTCTCCGACGGCGGCCTGGGAGTGGCCCTGGCCGAGATGGCGGTGAAAAGTGGGACCGGGTGCCAGGTAAGGGGGATCCGTGACTGGAAAGAACTCTTTGGCGAGGGCCCGTCCAGGGTGGTCGTGAGCGTTGCCCCGGCGCATCTGGCCGAAGTCCTCGAACGAGCAGGAGCTGCCTGCTTGCCGGCCACGGCCCTGGGCTTGGGCGGCGGCGACCGCCTCGTCTTCGAAGGTCTGGTGGACATCAGCGTCGCCAGAGCCGCGGAGGCGTGGAGGGGTGCCATACCCAGCCAGATGTCCTCCCCCTGAGCGGCACAGGGGTGCTCTCGCACTATCTCATGCGGGTAGGCGATCCAGAAGGGCGGCCAGGGCGCCATCGGGTACGTGGAGATCACCCCGTCCGGTGCCCACGCTCAGGTCGGGCTTGTAAATCCCGTGGTAGTCGGACCCGCCGGTTATAGCCAGCTTGACCCGGGCGGCCAGCACCGCCAGCGAAGCCCGCTCGTCCTGGTTGTACCGCCCGTAGATGGCCTCCAGCCCGACCAGGCCCGCTTCGGCCAGTTCGCGCACGGTTGCTTCCAGCTCGCCCCCAGACAGGCCCAAGGACAATGGATGCGCCAGTACTGGGAGCGCGCCCGACCGGCGGGCCAAACGGACGGCGTCCAGCGGGTCGAGCCGCTCCTTTTCCATGTAAGCGGGGCGACCCTTAGCCAACCAGCGGTCGAACGCGTCCTGTACCGAGGTGGCCAGGCCCTTGCGGACCAAGATGGCGGCGACATGGGGCCGGCCAGCTCCCGTCGGTCCCGCCTCCTCCCTCAGTTCATCGAGCGTGACGGGCAAGCCCAGCTCGGCCAGCCGGCCAACCAGGCGCTCGTTACGGGTCTCCCGGGCCCTCTGCAACCGGGCCAGTTCCTCCTGCAATGGCCCGGGCCCGGGCTCCAAGAAGTAGACCAGCATGTGCATTGTCCCCTGGTGATGGCAGGAGATCTCGCAACCGCTCACCAGTTGCACCCCGACCTCGCCAGCCCGCCTGCGGGCCGCCTCGACGCCGTCCAGCCGGTCGTGGTCCGTGAGAGCCACAGCGCTCAGCCCGACCTTGGCGGCTAGGTCAACAACCGCGGCGGGGGAGTCGCTGCCGTCTGAAACCGTCGAGTGGGCGTGCAGGTCGATCATGCGACCACCGTAGCTTTGTATGAGACAATGGAGCCGTGGAAGAGGCGGTCCAGCACTCATCCCCCCGAGAGGCTTGCGGGGTCTTCGGCATATACGCACCGGGCCGCAACGTCGCCCCCATCGTCTTCGATGGGTTGTACGCGCTCCAGCACCGGGGCCAGGAGTCAGCCGGTATGGCCGTCACCGATGGCTCCACCATGATGGTGGTCAAGGACATGGGCCTGGTCACCCAGGTCTTCAACGAGTACAAATTGGCCAGCCTGATCGGGCACTTGGCCGTGGGCCACACCCGGTACTCAACAACCGGTTCTTCTACCTGGCACAATGCTCAGCCCGCCTACCGCCAGGTGGGGGGCGCGGAGTTTGCGGTCGGTCACAACGGCAACCTCACCAACACCGACGAGCTGGCTGGCGCCCTCGGGATGTTGCCGGGGATGGCGACCAGTGACTCTGATCTGATAGCCGAACTGGTAGCCCGTGAGATCGGGAACACGCCGTCCCTCGTGGACGCGCTGGTCCGGGTCTTGCCCCTCATGAAGGGCGCTTTCTCACTCGTTCTGGCCAGCCGCGGCCACCTGGTGGGGGTGCGCGACCCCAACGGGTTCCGTCCCCTGTGCCTGGGCAAGCTGGACGACGGTTGGGTGCTTGCCTCGGAGACTCCCGCCCTCGACATCGCCGGCGCTCACTTCCTGCGCGAAGTGGGCCCTGGCGAGGTGCTGGTCGTCGGCCCGGAGGGTTGCGAAAGCTTCCATCCTTGGCCTCCGGAGCGAGTCGAGCCCAAGTTGTGCCTGTTCGAGTTCGTGTACCTGGCCCGGCCGGACAGCCGCCTTTACGGTCAGGAGGTGCACGCGGCCCGGGCCCGTATGGGCGAGCTCCTGGCCGAACAGGCGCCCGTCCCTGCCGACATGGTGGTGGGTGTACCCGACTCCGGGATGCCGGCCGCCGAGGGCTACAGCCGGCGCAGCGGCATCCCCTACGGCCATGGCCTGGTCAAGAACCGCTATATAGGCCGGACCTTTATCAACCCCGACCCCCGCCAACGCGCCCTCGGTGTACGGCGGAAACTGAACCCCTTGCGGGATGCGATCGCGGGCAAGCGCTTGGTGGTGGTGGACGATTCCATCGTGCGGGGTACCACGACGCGGGCCATGGTGGCGATGTTGCGGGAGGCGGGCACCCGAGAGGTCCACTTGCGCATTTCCTCGCCCCCCTACCGTTGGCCCTGTTTCTACGGGTTGGACACTGGCACCCGCGCCGAGCTTTTGGCGGCCAACCTGCAAGTGGGCGAGATTTGTGACTACCTGGGCGCCGATAGCCTCGCCTACCTCTCCCTCGACTCGCTCAAACGGGCCACCGGCGTACCTGGCGCCGGGTTTTGCGATGCCTGCCTGACCGGCGACTATCCCG
Organism: Actinomycetes bacterium; assembly: GCA_021827285.1. Classification (GTDB taxonomy): domain Bacteria; phylum Actinomycetota; class Acidimicrobiia; order Acidimicrobiales; family Palsa-688; genus JAKAWM01. The sequence goes on from JAKAWM010000044.1 coordinate 8,872, forward strand.
TGGCCATCCCGTCCAACCTGTCCAAGTCCGTGCTTGAACACCCCGGAGTTGGCGGAGGTGGAGGAGGTGGCGGGCCCAAGCAGGCAGTCCCTGCCCCTCCGCTGGACGCAGGTCAGCAGGCTCGTTCCATGCAGGGCACGCTCGGTGGCTGAGGCCGGCACCGGCCCCGCACCCCTCAGTTACGCCACTGCCGGGGTGGATATCAGCGCCGGCGAGGAGGCCGTACGCCTCATGCGGCCCATCGTTGCCTCCACGGCCCGCGCCGAGGTGATCGGCGGTATCGGGGGGTTTGGCGGTGCCTTTTCGGTGCCGGGCCACTATCGCCGTCCCGTCCTGGTGGCCTCTACTGACGGCGTGGGGACCAAACTGCGCCTAGCCGTCGAGGCCGGGCGCCTGTCCACCATCGGGATCGACCTGGTAGCCATGTGCGTGGACGACCTCGTTTGCCAGGGGGCGGAGCCGGCCTTTTTTCTTGACTACCAGCTCTGGGGCCGTCTTGCCCCGGACCTGGTTGCCTCCATCATGCTGGGGGTGGCCGAGGGTTGCCGCCAAGCCGGGTGCGCCGTCCTCGGCGGCGAGCTGGCCGAGCACCCCGGGCAGCTTCCACCCGGAGAGATGGACCTGGCCGGGTTCGCGGTGGGCATCGTCGAGCGGGACCGGCTGCTCGGTGGCCCTGGGGGCGCCGCCCCGCGCGAAGGGGACGCCCTGGTGGGGCTGTACTCGGAGGGCTTGCGTTCCAATGGGTACTCGTTGGTGCGGGCGGCGCTGTTGGAGAGGGCGGGCCGCCGGTTGGACAGCGAGGCCTGGCCGGGGGCGGGTTTCAGCCTGGCTGACGAGCTCCTTCGCCCTTCGCTCATTTATGCCCCTGCCGTGTTGGCCCTACTGGACGAACTGGACGTGCACGGGGTGGCCCATATCACCGGAGGAGGCCTGCCAGGCAACGTCCCCCGGGTACTGCCGAGCGATCTGGACGCAGTCCTGGACTCCCGTTCGTGGCCCTGCCCACATGTGTTTTCCCTGGTCCAGTCGGCCGGGGACATCAGTGATGAGGAGATGGAGCGGACCTTCAACCTTGGCCTCGGCATGGTGGTCGCCCTCCCCGCGGCGGAGGTCAAGGCTGCCTTGGCCTGCCTGGCCGAACGCGACATCGGGGCGAGCGTGGTGGGCAAGGTGGTGGCCGGCACGGGCCAGTGCCATCTGGTCCGGGATTGAGGATGGTGGTTTTACCCGGCCTTCAGCTCAGCTTCATCAGACCTTAAGGTAGTCCCCAGCGCATACTCTGTTCTTCCACAACCTTTTCCCCAGATGGGGGAAAACTTCGCCCTTTTCCTATTTGCGGTGGTTATAGCCGGTGGCCCCTGGCCGGCTGCAACCACCAACGGCCGGAAAAGCGCCACTCCAGGGGTTGTGGGACGGTTGGTCCAAGCATGGGGGCAGAGCTTGGCCAGCACTGCCGGATGGCGCCAGCCATGGCCTCCAGCTCCCCTGGAGCGGGCAGGCTCGCCAGTGGGCTGAGCCTCACCTCTATGATCAGGGCTTCTCCCGGTGCTGGGGAGGCGGCAGTGGCTCCGGCGTTGGCTGGCAAAGTAATGCGACCGTCTTTTCCTAAGGCTAAAGGGGCAAGTTGCCGTGCTTGCGGGGCGCCGGGTCGGAACGCTTGGTGGCCAGCGCCGCCAGGCCACGGTGCAACGCTCGCCGAGTAGCCGCGGGCTCGATGACGTCGTCAATGTACCCGCGCTCGGCGGCGAGGTAGGGGTTCGCGTATTCGTCCCGGTAGCGCTGGACCAGCTCCGAGCGCCGTTCGGGGGACGCTCCGGCCAGCTCTCGGCGGTAGAGGATGTCCACGGCCCCCTCCGGCCCCATGACGGCGGGTTCGGCCCCCGGCCAGGCGTAGGCAAGGTCAGCGCCTATGGACTTTGAGCCCATG
>JAKAWM010000045.1 GCA_021827285.1 Actinomycetes bacterium
CAGCTATGGGCGATGTGGACGTTGCCGCTCGCGTGGGGCTTCTGCTGGCGGGCGCTCCGCGACGGGCGAGGCTACTTCGCCGCGGTCTTGCTGACGGCGCTTACGGTCGCGCTGCACTTCGAGACCGGGTACCTAGCGCTGTCGGTGCTGCTTTTCTGGCCCTTCGTTGCCGGCCGGCCCCTCGTCGCCCGGTTGGGACGAGCCGCCGTGGTCCTCGGCGGTTCGTTATCCGCTGCAGCGTGGGTCATCGTCCCCCTCGTCCAACAACGTCCGTGGGCGGCCATCAACGAGCCGTTGCAGGGCACGGCGCTAGTAAACGGCTACGGCGCCCGCCAGGTGCTCTACTGGCTCGTCTCGGGGCAGCTGCTCGACCACGGCCGGCTGCCCGTCGTGACCGTTCTCATGGTGCTTGGCCTCGGGCTGGCGTGGCTTGCATGGTCCTCGGACGTCAATGGGCGTGCCCTGCTTGTGGCGCTCGGGGTGTGCCTGGTGTTGTCCTTCGGCCGCACGACGTTCGGGCCCCTCGTCGACGTGGTCCCAGGCAACGCCGACATCTTTTTCCGCCGCTTCATGATGGGCGCCCAGCTCGCTGCGCTGCTGTTGGCAGGCCGCGGGGCGGCGTGGGCGGCAGCCCGCTGTAAACGCCTCCTCGAGGCTAGGGCCCTGCATTGGCCGTCCGGCCTGTCCCCGGCCGCCGCGCTCTTCGCGGCAGTCGTCGCGCTCGCGCCCGCTTGGCTCCAGCTCGGCGCTTATGACCGCCATGACGCCACCGCCATCGCCGCGCAGCGTCGCGCGGATGGCACCGAGGGCGCCGAGCTCGACCGCCTCCTTGTGGTGGTAAAGCAGGACGACGGCGGTCGGGCTTACGCTGGCATGCCCTCGAACTGGGGCGAGGACTTCACTGTCGGAGCGGTGCCTGTGTTCAAGTACCTCGAGAGCCAAGACGTGGACGAGGTCGGCTACACGCTACGGACGGCGTCGTTGATGACCGGCCCGGAGTACTTCTTCGACGAGCGCGACCCATCTGACTACAAGCTCTTCGGGATCCGTTACCTCATCCTCCCGGGCGCGCAGGAGCCTCCGGTGCACGCGCGGCTGCTGATGCGCTCCGGGCCGTACGCCCTATGGAGGGCCGATGGCGGCGGCTACGTCCAAGTCGGCCGCATAGTCGGGGAGGTCCCCGCGGACCGGGCGGACGTCGGCGAGTGCAGCATAGGGCTCCTGCACGCGGGGCTCGCTGCGCACGGGGCTTATCTTGGGGTCAAGTGGGGAGCGAGTTGCGGTGGCGACGGAAGCCTCCCAAGAGCGCCGGCCGGGCCCCCCATTGGCGCTGTCCTAGCACAGCACGTCGACCTCGGCGACGGCGAGGCTTCGACGACAGTGAAGATGCGCCGCCGAGGAGTCGTGGTGCTCAGCACCTCCTATGACCCCGGGTGGGCCGCGACGGTAGACGGCCGGCGCCGACCGGTCCAGATGGTGGCGCCGGCGCTCGTGGCGGTTGACGTACCTGAGGGCACGCACTACGTCGTGTTCCGCTTCCATGGCTACGGCGGCTACCCAGAGTTGTTCGCGCTCTGTGGCCTCAGCCTGGCCATGGTCGCCACGGGGCCGGTGCTCTTGCGGCGCGGGAGGCGGTCGTCGTCGTGGGAGCAAGGCCCAAACCGGCCAAGCGCGGGGCGCTGAGGCTGCTGCCTGTGTGCTTTTTGGACAGGGCTCGAGCGGGCAAGGGGCACCCGTTGCGTGAAGCCTCCCTAGTTGCCCGGGTGGCGGCACTGGCCTGTGCAGGCTTTCTCGGCGCGCCGATGCCAACCTTCGCCGCTTCAGCGCCGCCTATGGCGGGCGCGCAGGGGACGACGAGGCTGGCGGGGACCGTCGCTCCGATGGTCACCGACGGCCCGGAGGTCGGTGCAGTCCCAGGGGCCGAAACCGAGACGATCGAGGTGTGGATGGCTGGTCGCCTCGAGGCGGCTCAGCGGTACGTCAACGCCGTGAGCACGCCTGGCTCGCCGAGCTATCTTCGGTTCCTCACTCCCGACGGTTATACGAAGCGGTTCGGCCCAAGCGCCGCGCAGCTCCGAGCGGTCGAGTCGTACCTGACCGAGGCGGGGTTCACCCGGGTGCAGGCGAGCCGCGACGACGACTACATCTCGGCCACCGCCCCGGTCTCGACGGTCAACCGAGCGTTTTCACTGCAGGTGCGCCGCTACAAGGCCACAGTCAGCATGGGCAAAGCGACCGCGGTCGAGCCCAACGACCGAGATCTCGCCGTCCCAGCCGCGATCAAAAGCGACGTCCTCGCCGTCACCGGTCTGGGCACCGTACAGCCGCAGGCCGACGACCTCACGGCTGGTACAGCCGCGGGCGCCAAGGTCTGTTCTCGTTACTGGGGGCAGAAGACCACGGTCGTCAGCCCGCCGTTCGACGGGACCACCGAGGCCGCGGTCCCCGTGTGCGGCTACTCGGCCAAGCAACTACGGGCCGCCTACGGGTTGACCTCAGCTGACACCGGCGTACGTGAGACGATCGCGATCGTCGAGGTCGGTGCGCCGAACAAGATGTTGCAAACGCTGAGCGACTACGCCAGGGCCAACGGGCTGCCTGCGCCGCTACCTGCCCAATACCGCGAGGAGGCAGTTGGCCCGGGCGGACAGGGTTGTCTCGACACTGCGCTCCAAGAAGCGGCGCTCGACTCCGAGGCCGCGTACGCGATGGCACCCCGCGCCCGGCAACTGATGGTCGATGGCAGCAGCTGCGAGGCGGCCAAAGACTACCCACAGGCATTGCTCGACGCCATGCTGGCGCCGCTCACCGGGAAGACGGGGCCGAGCGCGGCAGTCGAATTGGTGACCTACGACTTCGGTTACCCCACTGAGAGCAGCGTCCCGAAGTCGGTGCTGAAGGCGAGCCACGCGATCGCGCTTCGTGCCGCGGCCGAGGGCGTGAGCTTGCTGGTCTCTTCCGGCGACAGCCCGGGTGTCTCGTCGCCCTCCTCGGACCCCGACGTCACTGCCGTGGGTGGCACGACGCTGGGCATCGGTGCCTATAACCAGCGGTTGTTCGAGACCAGCACGTTCGCCGTGTTCGGCCAGAGGACGGGCAAGAGCGGGCCCTGGGTTGGTGGCACCGCCGTGCAAGGGACTGGCGGCGGCGTGAGCAGCATCTACGCTGAGCCGCGCTATCAAAAGGGTGTCGTCCCCAGCGCGATGTCTCGTAACCGCTACGGCCACGCCGGGCGGGCAGTCCCCGACATCTCCGCCGACGGGAACGTTTACTCGGGAATGCTCGTCGGCTACATCCCTGGCAGCTCCAGGGGCAAGGCGGCCCCGTACGAGACGTTCGTCGACGGCGGGACGAGCCTCGCCACTCCATTAGTCGCTGGGATGGTCGCTGACGGCGAGCAGGGCCGGCGCGCCCGGCTTGGGTTCCTCAACCCGCTGCTGTACTCGGTTGGCCCGAACGCGGGCGTTCTACGACGTCCTGCCACTGAGCCCGTCCGCTTCACAGGTCGACCGTGCCGTCTACACGCCCGGAGGGACCCCGTGCAGGTACCCTCGTGAGTTTCCTAAGTCAGCCCCTAGGCTCGAGTAACTGAGACGACAGCGTTGCAGGTCAAGGAACGCCCGCCTGCGTGGACGCCCGTGCGTTGCATGGCTATGGCGAGCTCGCTTTTGTGTCCGTAAGCCTAAGCGGTCTGTAGGCGCTCGACGGGCGCGACGACAAGGTCGTCCGAGTCGTCCGCTAGACCGTGGGCAACGATGTTTGCCCGCACCGTCGGTCCAGCGAGATCACCAGAGAAGAGCACCAGAGAAAGGCATAGGCATGACCGTTGAAGTTGACCTCATTGTCGTGGGCACGGGCTCCGCTGCCCAAAGCGTGGCCTTCCCCTGCCGGGAGGCGGGTTGGAGCGTGATGGTTGTCGACTCGGACCCCTTCGGTGGCACCTGCCAGCTGCGGGGATGTGACCCGAAGAAGGTCCTCGTCGGCGTCTCCGAGCTCGTCGACTGGGGCCGGCGCATGCAGGGCAAGGGCCTGTCTGCACCCGCCCCGACGCTCTCATGGCCCGACATGGCCCGGTTCAAAAGGACCTTCACCGACGGCGTACCGGCCGCCATGGACCGAAGCTTCAAGGAGGCGGGCATGCTCACCGCCCACGGGCGCGCTCGCTTCGTCGGCCCGACCAGCCTCCGCGTCGGGGACGAGACCTACGCCGGCGGGCACGTAGTCATAGCCGCCGGGGCTCGCCACGCGCCGCTAGGGATCTTGGGCGAGGAGCACCTGACCACCAGCAGCGGGTTCTTGGGGCTTGAGGCACTGCCCCGTCGGGTGGCCTTTGTCGGAGGTGGTTACATCGCCTTCGAGTTCGCCCACATCGCCGCGCGTGGGGGTGCAGAGGTGACCGTCCTCCACCGGGGCGCCCGCCCCCTCGAGGGCTTCGACCCCGACCTCGTGGCTCAGGTCGTCGATGCCACGCGAGGCCTCGGGGTCGACGTGCGCCTGAGCACCTCGGTCACCGCCGTCGAAGAGCGCGGCGATGAACTGGTCGTCCATGCCAGCACCGGCCCGGGGGAAGTCGAGGTCGCCGCCGACCTCGTCGTCCACGCTGCAGGGCGCGTGCCCGAGGTCGACGACCTGGACCTAGGGGCAGCGGGGGTCGAGCGCGGGGAAGGGGGCGGCATCGCCGTCAACGAGTACCTCCAGAGCCTGAGCAACCCGGCCGTGTACGCGGCCGGGGACGCCGCCGCGAGCGGCGGCCTGCCCCTCACCCCGGTGGCCGGTATGGAGGGTCGCACCGTGGCCGCCAACCTGCTGAACGGCAACACCCGCACGCCCAACTACCTGGGCATCCCGACGGTCGTTTTCACGACGCCACCCTTGGCCCGGGTGGGCCTCGACGAGGCGACAGCCCGGGCGCAGGGGCTCCACTTCAGGGCGCACCACGAGGACACGTCGGGGTGGTACTCCTCGCGCCGGGTCAGCCTCACCCACACGGGCTTCAAGACCCTGGTCGAAGAGGGCACCGACCGGGTCCTCGGCGCCCACTTGCTCGGCCCCCACGCCGAGGAGATCATCAACGTCTTCGCTCTGGCAGTTCGGGAGGGCGTTAGCGCGAGCGACCTGAAAGACATGGTGTTCGCCTACCCGACCGGTGCGTCGGACATCGGCTACATGCTCTGAACTACGGTTGGCCCGAAGCCCTGCCGGGAGCCGCTTTGGTAACGCGTGGGCCGTGCCGAGCCTGCGGGCACCGCCTTCTCTGTCCAGGTCAGTCGCGGGCGGAGGCGAGGAACTCGATCAACAGCCGCTGGTCCACCGCTTGGTCGCCCAGGCTCGCCACGTCCGTTTCATGTTGGGGACCCCCTGGGCCGGGCTCGGCCAGGGAAGAGGTACCGCCCTGGTCCCGGGAGGCGGTTACGGGCACTGTCAGTGCCACCGGAAGAGGTTCATCGTCCTCGAAGCACACAACAGTGGACACGGTGGACTTCGTGCCGGCGGGGACAACCTTGGTGCCCGCGCGTCCCCGAGCCCGCCGCTTAGCCGGGTGTAGCGTCGGGCCCTCGGTCGTCTCGCCACCAGCTGGGCAGACCTTCACAAGGCCGAGGTCGACCAGTTCCTTCACCGCCTTGCGCCCGTCGAACTCGCCGAGGCCTCGCTCTGTAAACACCGCACCGACAGGGCGGCCGCCGCCGATGGTGGCCACCATTTGCCACTGGTCTGCGCGGAGCACCACGGGGCCGTCGAACGAGGCTTCCAGTGCTACCCGGCAAGACGCTGCGGGGACGGTTGCCACAATGGACGGCCATTCGGCGAGGCGCCTATCGACTTCTTCCAGCAAGGGGATGAGGTCCGCCGGCGCCATCGGGTTGACGGGTTCGGTGCCGGTATGGAACAAGAAACTGGCGTCTTCGAGAAGGAGGAGGGCGAAAAGAGCATCGAGGGCAGTCTTGTGGGCACCGGCGTCGAAGCCTGCGAGCCGGCCCTCCTCCAACCAGACACTTATGACCTCGCCCCCCGCCTCCACTCTCAGTTCGCCGGTCTGGCAGGTTACAGAAAGCAGCGAGAGAACATGTGGCAAAGCGATTGTTTCGAACGTACCTTCGAGCGACACGGCAACCCTCAGCGCCTACCAGTTCCTATGGGTAACTAGTTCGGCACCGCCAGCGAGAAAGTTGAGCAAAAGCGTGTCGCGCCGACCAGGCCCCTATTTTCCCCAGGGCCATCAGGACCAAATGCCACTCACGTGGAGCGCCCTGTCCCCCCTCGGCGAGCAACGCGCCGCTCGGGTCAACCTGAGGTCGACCCGAGAAGAGCCCCGGGATCAGTGGGATGGCCACTGCCTCAAGGGCGAGGCCCAGGAGCCGAGTACTAATGAGTGCCCTACCTGCACGAGGAGTCGCTGCCCGCCTGTCAGAGGCAGGACGAGGGGCCCGACCTGCGGCTCCCGGTTCGCGGTTCGGCGTCGCGTCCTGCGCACACACTCGGCCATCGGCGCCGGTATGTCCCCGTGCGGGCCAAGTTCGCGTTGGCCTCCGTGCTCGCGTTCGCATGGTTAGGGTTCTCGGTCTGGCTCTCCCTGCCGTGGCTCCAATCACTGGCCAGGGACATAACCTGGCCCGTCGCAGTCCTTGCCATCGCGGTGCTCGCGTACGCCCCCGGCTGGCTGGTCGCTTTCCTTGCCGCGAGCCTGGTGCTGGACCGCCAGCCACCACTACGACGGTCGAGCCCACGGGCACCGGTGACCGTCCTCCTGCCCGCGCACAACGAAGCGGAGCGCATAGCCGACACGCTCCAGTACCTCGCCCGCCAGGACTACGAGGGGCCTTTGCACGTCATCGTCATCGACAACGCCTCTAGCGACGGCACGCTCGCCACGGCCCGCAGAGCCGCCTCGTCGCTTGGTTTGTCTGCCAGGGCAATATCTGAGCCCGACCCAGGCAAGAGCCACGCCCTCAACGCCGCGCTCCGGTACGTGGAGACCGACATCGTCATAACCCTCGACGCAGACACCGCGCTGCACCCGAGCGCCGTCCGCAACCTGGTGGGCCGTTACCAGTGCTCGCCCCCCGACGTGACCGCGGTTGCTGGGGCGGTCCTCGTCCGCAACAGCCGCGACAACATCTGGACCCGCATGCAGGAATGGGACTACTTCTTGGGCATCGCCTCGGTGAAAAGGATGCAGGGTCTCTACCAGGGCACCCTGGTAGCACAGGGGGCGTTCAGCCTGTATGAGACCGAAGCCGTCCGTCGGGTAGGTGGGTGGCCCGACGCCATCGGCGAGGACATTGTGCTGACGTGGAGGCTGATGGAGGGCGACCGGCGCGTTTACTTCGAGCCGACGGCCATTGCCTTTACCGAGGTCCCTTCGCACGTTCGCCATTTCTGTAGGCAACGGGCTCGGTGGGCCCGTGGGATGATCGAGGGCATCCGCTCAGTCAAGCCATGGAGACAGCCCCGGCCCATGACCGCAATGCTGGCCGGGATAGACCTGTTGCTGCCGTTCATCGACCTTGCCTACACTTTCCTCTGGATGCCCGGGGTCGTGCTTGCCTGTTTCGGGCTGTACTGGTTCGTCGGCATATACACGGCAGCGGTCCTACCGCTCACCTTGCTGATAAACTTCCTCCTTTACCGCTACCAGCACAAACGGGTATTCGTGCCGTTCGACCTTACGGTCCGGCGCAACCTGAGGGGGCTAGCCTGCTATGTGCTCTTCTACCAAATGCTCATGTCGCCCGTGTCGGTGGCCGGCTACGCACAAGAATTGCTCGGTGTGCGCCGGCGCTGGAAATAAGCTGTAGCGCTCCGGGATCTCCGCGTCAGCCCTCGGCAGGGACACAGTCCCGAGAGCGCCGCCGGCGGCTACGCGACGGCTCTGATCGAGCTCGCCTTTGCTGCGATGGCGTCGAGAAGGGCGGACCAGTCGGCACTGAAGGCTCGGGCACCCTGGCGCTGGAGGGACTCTCCGAGCGCGTCCACATCGACCCCCTTGGCGGCCACCTCCGCCACCGTCTCCTCACCTGACGCGTAGTCGTCCCGTAGCATCTCGCCGACAGTGCCGTGGTCGGCGAAAGCGATCAGGGTCTTTTCCGGCATGGTGTTGATGGTGCCTGGCGACGCTAGCTTTTCGACGTAGTAAGTGTCAGGGAGGGCGGGGTCTTTTGCCGAGGTGGAGGCCCAAAGGACCCGCTGTGGCCGAGCGCCGCCAGCCTCTAGGTCCCGCCAGCGGTCGCTCGCCAGCAAGCTTTGGTAGGAGGAATAGACCTTTTGTGCCATGGCCACGCCAAGCCGGCCGTGGAGCGGCTTCGGCAACAACGAGTCGGCTGCTTTGTCCCAGCGCGATACGAACACCGACGCCACCGAGGGCACGGCAAGGTCTTCACCCCGGGCGAGGCGGCGCTCGAGGGCTCGCATATAGGCTTCTGCTGTCCGGAGGTAGTGGGTGTCGGAAAAGAGCAGGGTCACGTTGACCCCGATGCCGGCATCGACCAGTTCCTCCAGGACCGTCAAGCCCTGGGGGGTGCCGGGGACCTTCACTAGCAGGTTGGGGAAGCCGGCCATGGCGTGGAGGTGCCGCGCCAGCGCCACCGTGGCCGGGGCGTCGTAGGCGAGGTCGGGGGGGACCTCCACCGAGACGTAACCGTCTTCGCCTCCCGACGCCTGCCAGGCCGGGCGGAAGAGGTTGGCTGCTTGGCCCAGGTCCTCAAAGGCGGCTGCGTAGACGAGGTCTTGGGGGCCCGAGACGCCCTGAGCGAGCAGCGCTCGGAGGGACCCCTCGTAATCATGGCTGGCCGCCATGGCGTGGCCCAAGATGGTGGGGTTGGACGTGAGGCCAGTGACCGCCAGTTGGTCCACGTAGCGGGCCAGGTCACCCGAACCGAGCATGGCGCGGTTGATACTGTCGAGCCACAGGCTCTGGCCCGCTTCGTGCAGTTGCCGGGCGGGGTTGACGGTGGTAGGTCCCTCTGAATTTGTCATGATTGTCCTTGGTGCTCCCGGTAACGCTGCAAACCTATTAACCTATTAATAGCAACGCCTGGGCCGCCGGCCTATTCCACAAGTCCAGCGCGAAACTTTTAGCACGCCGGGCTCGCTATGGCTTAGATTTTAGGTCGACAACTGAGCGACTTTGGTCCTGACCGCGGCGATAGCAGCATTGTAGGTACGGGCCACGTAGGCGACGTGTTGGCCTTCAAGCTCGCTCCCGACGCGGCCCATGTCTATGCCAGCATCTTCCAGGCTGGCTAGTACGTTGGCTGCTCCCTCGATGTCCAGGTCGAGCGTTTGGGCCACAGTACCGTGCTGCCCGAAGGCGGCGGCCGTCGCCGGGTCCATGGTGGTGACGGTGCCGGGACCGATGAGGCTCTCGAGGTAGAAGGTCCCGGGCTGAGTGGGGCCCGGCGTACGGGTCGAAGCCCAGGCCAGCCGCTGCGGGTTGGCGCCTCGCGCCGCCAGCGTCTCCCAGCGCGGCCCGCTGAAACGGTCCCAAAAGGCTCGGTAGGCAAGCCTGGCCTGGGCAACGGCGGCTTTGCCTTGCAGTTGCGGCACCCCCGGGCCCCTCCTGGCGAAGAGCCAGCGGTCGACCGCGGTGTCGACCTGGCTCAGGGAAAACAAAGCCACGCTGTGGACACCGGAGAGGTCCCCAGGGCAGGTCTCGAGGCCGGACAGGTAGGCCTCGACCACCTGCTGGTAACGGCGGAGGGAAAAGATCGCCGTGACGGTCACGTTGCGCCCCTCGGAGGTCATTTCCCGCAGGGCGAGGACGCCGGCATCGGTGGCCGGGATGTTGATGGACAGGTTGGGTTCAGCGATCTGTTGTTGGAGGGACCGGGCTGTGATCACAGTTCCTTCTTTGTCCTGTGCCAAGGTGGGTGAGATCTTGACTGAGACGAGCCCGTCCTCGCCCCCGCAGCGGTCGTAAATAGGCCGGAGCGCGGCGAGCGCCTCGCTGACATCTTGGACGAGCAGTTCCCAGTAGATGTCTTCAGCGCCGAGGGCGCGCCCGAGCAGCGACGCGATCTGGGCGTCATAGGCGGTCGAGCGAGCGAGGGCGTGCGCGGAGCCCGCCATATTGGTGGCCAGCCCCCGGATGCCCTCGGCCACCATCCTCTGCAGTTGGCCCGAACTAAGGCTCGACCGTTCGAGCCCGTCCAGCCAGGGGCTCTGGCCCTGGTCGGAGAACAAACGCTGCAACCGGGTCATGTGGTGTCCAGGTCGAACGGGGTGGTCCCGGCCGGCTGCCCGCCAGGGTAGGGTGGCGCTGCTCAGGGTTACAACCGTGGAAACAGGCAACCTGGAGCTGCGGGGATCGCCGCTCTCCCGCCGGTGCTCAGCGTTATATCTCTGGAAGTCGCGCGGCTACGGGCGCTGGCCCAAGCGCGCTCGTGTCACGGCTCTCCTTTGGTGGGCGGCATGCCCGGGGCCACGGTGCGCTCGTGAGCGGCCCGGGAGGACGGCCGAGCAACGGCCGTCCCCGGGCCTGCCCCCGTTGTCACAGCGCGTCGTCAGCGGGCATGGCCTCGTAAGAATGCTGTTTTGGTACACAAAATGCCGCCGGCGCCGGGAAAATCTTGGGGTCGTCATGAGGGTGCCGCAACCCGTGAAAATGCAGCTCGGCATGGGTAGCGGCGTA
>JAKAWM010000046.1 GCA_021827285.1 Actinomycetes bacterium
TGGTACGCACTGGTACGCACTCTACCGAAAGCCGTCAAGGATTGCTTGCACCTCATGACCGGCTGACCGAGGATGTAGTTAGACGTTGTGACCACGCACGAAGCCGAGGACCTCCGCCCGGGCTGCGGGACTGGTCAGGAAATGGCCCCGCACGGCCGAAGTCACGGTGATGGCCCCAGGCTTTTGCACGCCCCGCATGGACATGCACAGGTGCTCCGCCTCGACCACGACGACCACCCCCCGGGGATCGAGCACCTTCACCATGGTGTCGGCTACCTGGGAAGTCAGGCGCTCTTGGACCTGAGGTCGCCGAGCATAGCCCTCGACCAGACGGGCCAACTTGGAAAGGCCGGTGATGCGGCCGTCCTCACCTGGTATGTAGGCAACGTGGGCCTTGCCCACCCAAGGCAGCAGGTGGTGCTCGCAGAGGCTATAGAGCGGGATGTCCCGCACCAGCACGAGCTCGTCGTGATTAGCCTCGAAGGTCGCGGTCAGGTGCCGGCCGGGGTCGTCGTGCAAGCCAGAGAAGACCTCCGCGTACATGCGGGCCACCCGCCTTGGAGTCCCCTTCAGCCCCTCCCGGTCGGGGTCCTCCCCCACGGCCACCAGGATCTCGCGCACCGCAGCAGCGATCTTGTCCAGGTCAACCCGGTCCGGGCGCCCTGGCTCAGTCATACCAGCACCCGGTCCGGGCGCCCTGGCTCGGTCATACCAGCGGACCGCCGTAGCGGCGGATGCTGGGGAGGTTGCGGTAGCGCTCAGCGACGTCCAAGCCGTAGCCCACCACGAAGTCCGGGGGGATCTCGAAACCTACGTAGTCAGGCAACGGGGGTTGACAGCCTTCCTTGACCAGAAGGGCGCAGACAGCGAGGCTGGCCGGATGGCGAGCAGCCAGGTTGCGGAGCAGGAAAGCCAACGTGAGCCCGGAGTCGACAATGTCCTCAACTACGAGGACGTGGCGGCCGTTCAGGTCAGCATCCAGGTCCTTCACGATGCGGACGACACCGCTCGTGCGCGTGGAGCTGCCGTAAGAGGCGACGGCCATGAAGTCGAACTCGACCGGCAGGTCGATGGCCCGAGCCAGGTCAGCCATGAAGACGAACCCCCCCTTGAGCACGCCCACCAGGAGGGGCGGCCGGCCGGCGTAGTCCGCGGCGATCTGGGCGCCGAGCTCGGCGACCCTCTTATGGATAGCCTCCTCCGAGACGACCACCCCACCCATGTCGGGGTCCTCGAAACCGCCCCCCGGCTCGGGCAACACAGCTTCGGCAGTACCCGGAGGAGCCATGTCGCCAACCTAGTGCAAGGATCCCAACCGGCACCGGCTACCTGGCCATGGCAGCGCCGGGACGGGAACCGGCGTAGCGAGGGCCAGCCACGGGTGCCGAACTACGTGGGCCTCGTGCCCTCGGTAGCCCTGGCCGGCTGGTGCAACCTCAATCGGCCACTTGAACGGCTCACCCGCCTCCCTCCAGCGATCTCACAGGCGACGGCTCGTCCGACCACTACTTGCCACACCCTTTCTAGTTCAGTGGCTGATGGGGGGTGGTGCTCGGGACCGTCGCGCAACCAGGACCGCAGAGCCCGGCGTGCCAGCGGGGCGGGAGCAGCTTGGAGGGCACGGGTGTCGGTCGGGTCGAGCCCCTCGGACAAGGAGCGAAGCAGGTCGGCGTCCTCAGCGAGCAAGGAGGCCGCACGGGCCAGCAAGGGGACCGGGTCGCGCCCAGCCACGTCAGCCAGCAGCGGCATGACCTCGTAACGGGCACGGTTACGGCGGAACTGAGGCCAATGGTTGGAAGGGTCGTCCACCACCTCGAGGTCGAGAGCGCGGGCCAGGGCTGCCGTCTCGTGGCGCCGGAGCGCCAGGATGGGGCGGCGCACATGCCTGTGGCCGCCGCCCTCGGCCCGCATCCCGGCCAGCCCGTCCAGCCCGGCGCCTCGAAGCAGGTTGAGCAGCAAGGTCTCCGCCTGGTCATCAGCGGTGTGCCCGACGAGCACCCCGTCGGGCAGCACCTCGTAACGGGCGCGGCGGGCTCGGGCCTCTATGTCACCGCCCGGCGCGATCTGTACTTTGACCGATTCGCAGGTAGCACCGAGAGCAGCGGCCGCGGCCATTACCAGGGCCATCTCCTGAGCGCTGCCGGGACGAAGCCCGTGATCGACGTGCAGCGCGTGAGCCTGGCAACCAGCCGCCACCGCCAAGGCCAGCATGGCCAACGAGTCGGCACCCCCGGACACGGCACAGACCACGGCCTCGCCCGCAGGAGGGAAACAGCAGCGAGAGAGGAGCTCCCCGACCAGCGGGGGCCACGGTGCGCGGCCTGGCCGTGCCCCGGCGGTTTGAAGCGGGTTCGTCATCGGGCCGGGACCCTGGTCAGCCAGGCTGGTGCAGCGAGCTGAGGCTCTCCACCCGCTCGATCCAGCTGGAGGGCTCCCGGATCTCGGCCAGGCTTGGCAACCATTCAGGGCCTTGCCAGACCCGGTCGAACAATGCCCTACCCCCCGCCCGCTCAACCTCCTCGACAAAGCGCTCCCCCTGCTCGTACTGCTTGAGCTTGGCTTCGAGACCGACCAGGGAACTGAGGAACTTGACCGCACCCCGGCGCTGGCGGCGTTGCTGCAGCACGCCAGCAAAACGAGGGGCCTGCGGGGCTCGTCCGGCGGCGGCACGGTTCATCACCACGTCCCCATGACCCTCCAGCAGGCTCATGAGACCGCCCACCTGGTGGAGAGCTTGGCGTTGCTCCGGAGTGGCGAGGAGCGCCACCAACCCGCCATCGTCCAAGGGGTTGCGACCCTCCCTCGCCTCTGCCGCCGCCCTCTTTAAGGCTTCGATGAAATGCCGGGGATCCGGCTCGACACCCGCCAGCACCGACTCGACGAGGGTAAGGAAGTGGGAACGGACCCAGGGCACTCCGGTGAACTGGGCCCGGTGCGTGACCTCGTGCAGGGCCAACCAGAGCCGGAACTGGCGAGGCGGGAAGCCGTGGCGGTCTTCGAGCTCGATGACGTTCGGGCCCACGTAGTAGACGATGTCCTGTTCCTCGGGCCGCTCGTCTTCGATCAGGAGCTGGTCGTACTGACCGAGAACCCGGGTTGACATCCACCCGAGGAGCAAGCCGACCTGCGCCCCGCTCAGGCTGCGGCTCAGCTGCAAGGGTACCCGGAGCGGCACCGGCCCCAGGTTGGGGGGTGGCTTGCCGAGGGCTGCCTCGAGCTTCTGGGTGAGCGGGCGCAAGAGCCGTTGAAAGGAACTGATGTTGGCCGCCACCCAGCCGGGGCGGTCAGTCACCCGGGCGCGCGCCGGCCCGGCTAATGAGCGGATGCCCGTTTCTACGGCTACGAGCGACTCCGCCTCAGCCGTCAGTTCGGTGAAATCCTCCTCGAGTACGGCCAGCCGGCCGGGCGGGATCCAGGGTTGGCGGCTGGCGATCCTGGAGGCAACCCGCTCAGCGACCGACCAGGAGACCGGGCCCCCACTTTGCGCGCTCACCATCGAGGCATAGAGGACGCCGCCACCCTTCGCCCCCAGGGCGAAGGGGCCGGGATCAGGCGATCTTCCTGCCGCGAGTACGCGGCACGGCGATCGGCTCGTGCTGGAAGCAGTACTTGCCGTTGTTGTATATCGAAAGCCTGGTGTTGCACCCAGGGTGACGGCAGGTACGTCCCCTCCCGAACGCCTTCGAGGGCCTCTCGGCCCCACTCAAAGTTTGCCCTCCCAGTGACCGCTCGCTCATGACCCTCACCAACGTTCGTTTGTACTAGACCGTTCCCAACCAAGGGGCCATCTACCCCGAAACCCACCTCCATATTCAGCTACGGGCTCCTTCGGCGCGCAGCACTTCGGCCACCCGCTGGCGCAACGAGGCAGGCACCTCCTCGTGGCACTTGCGGGCGATCACCGTCTTCAGCTCGGCCTCGAAACCGAAGGCTTCGAAGCAAGGGCTGCAGTCATCGAGGTGACGCTGGATCCTCTCTCTGCGATCCGGCGTCAGCTCTCCGTCGAGAAAGCTGTAGAGCGTGGCAATAGCCTCCTGGCACGGCTCATAGAACTCGCCGGCCCCCGGGCCGGTGAAACCTGGCCCTTGGCCGGCCCCCGGCGAGCCACCGCAGCCGCCAACCTCCCAGGGTTGGCTGCCCGCTTGGCCCTGTTGGCCCGAGCCCACCTGCTGCTCAGCTTGCATGGGTCTCTCGCTAACCGCACTGGGGATGTCTGGACATTGCTCACCTAGCCTGCTACATCGGCGGGAGCAGACAAGTTCCGCTCGCCGGCAAATGAGTGCAACGCTTTTTGCAGGGCCCTTCTTCCCCGGTGGAGCCGGCTCATCACGGTCCCGATCGGGACACCCACGATGTCCGCGATCTCCCTATAGGAAAAGCCCTCGACGTCGGCTAGGAGCACGGCCAGGCGGAACTGGTCAGGCAGAGACTCGATCGCGGTCTTTACCTCAGCGTCGGTAAAGCGGTCGAGAACGAGATCCTCCGCGCTGCGGCCGGCGGTCGCCGCTTCGAGGCCGCCCAGGCGTCGATAGAGGTAGAGGTCCTCCACCTCTTCCAGCTCCGTCTCGACCGGGCGCCTCCGGCGGGCGCGATAGGTGTTGATGAACGTATTGGTCAGGATCTTGTAGAGCCAGGACTTGAGGTTTGTGCCCTCCTGGAAGGTGCCGAAGGCCCGGTACGCCTTCAGGTACGTCTCTTGGACCAGGTCTTCCGCGTCAGAAGGGTTCCTGGTCATACGCAGGGCGGCGCCGTAGAGAGAGCTCATGTACTCCATTGCCAAGTCGGCGAAGTGCTCCCGGTCGGCCATACAGATAGCACCCTAGGGCGCCGGCTCGAGCCCCGCTCGTCAATTCAGCCAAGGTTCAGCCAAGCGACCGCCCTCATGGCACACGGACAGTGGACGTCTCGAAGGTGGCCGTCCGTTCACCGAAGGCGAGCACGGTACCTCCCCGTACGACCTGCGGCTCCCCTGGCACCAAGCGCTGCCACGCCTTGGTCTTCTCGTCCCACACAAAGGTCCCGTTGGTCGAGCCCCGGTCGATGACCAGCACGTCCCAACCGTCAAGCCGCAGCTCGGCGTGCACTCGCGACATGCTGTCGACCTGGCCGCCGGGGACCAGCGGGCTCAGTTCGCCTGCCGTCACCGCCCCGTCCAAATCGACGTCCCGCCCGACCAGCGTGGGCCCCCCCAGCTCGTGCACCTCGCCGTTATCCCAGGTGAGGCGGCCAAGCGGCGGGCGCGGGCCAACGACCTGGGCGTCCCCGGGGTCGATCGGTGCACCGCAGACCCGGCAGGCGCTGTCCCGGGGATCGTTCAAGTGGCCCTGCGGGCAATTGACACCGCGCACCGTGGCGTTCGAGGAAAAGGCGTGCCCCTCGACCACCGTGGGTGCGTCGGCCTTAGCTCTGGCGCTGGCCACGGGCTCCTGGGCGGCGGCTTGCCCAACCTGCTCGGGCTGGAGCTCCTGGCCTGCTTTCTCGGATCGTCCTGCCCGCTCGGGGCGCTCAGCGTCGCCGGTTTGCCCGGACGTACGCTGGCCTGCGCCAGCGGGCGCGCTCGCCGCTCTTTTTGACCGTGGCTCTCCCGTCAAGACAAACCCGCTGGCCCTGACCACACCATCCCGGAGGTCGGAGAGGTCTTCGACATCCCCCGGCTCGCCGGACCTCAACAGCGTGGCGCCCTTCAGAGCCCGGTTGAGCCACGAACCGACTTCGTCGCCACCGTACAGTCTTGCCTCTGTGCCGTCCTGGACCGTTTCCACCTCGACGGGGCCGTGCACCACCGAGACCAGGTCGGGGCCGCGTGCCGCCACTATGACGAAGGGAGGCCACGGAGCCGCTTGCGAGTCGGAGAGGCGGGATCCGACGCGGCCCAGCAACTCAGTAGGACCGGGAGCGGCCAAGCAGGTAGAGATCAGCTCGCCAGCCTGCTTGGCGGGGCCTAACACCCACACGACGGCGCCCGGCAGCCGGGCCAACCACCCTTGGCCACCGGTCACTGGGACCAGGCGCGCCGTCGAGAGATCTATCCCGGTCATGGTGCAAGCCTGCTTAGGGTCATGGGAAGACGGTACCGTGCCTGGCGGCGCTTAGGTGCTCGGGTGCTCGGGTTGGGCCCTTTCTGACTGCGATGGCCGGGGGTCACCAATGCCGGTGCCCAGCAGGTACTATCCTCTGGCGACGTGCCCCCAGTGCCGCCGCGCCAGGCCGAGGCTGCCGCGGCTGTAGTAGCGGGTCAAGCTGGGCCCGGGGCACCCATCATCGTCCTTGGCCTGCCCGCTGGCCAGCCCCTGCCGGCCGCCGATCTCTACGTTGGCACCCCCCGGCATCTAGAGCTGACCCCGTTGGGCGCTACCAGCCTGGCCCTTGGGCCCAACGGCCTGGAGCTCGCCAGCGCGTTGGACCGCATCGCCGAAGTCGTGTCCACTGGACGGCGCGTTTGCGTGCTAGTGGCTGGTGACCCGGGGTTTTTCAGCGTTGGCAGGGCGTTGGCCGAGCGCTTTGGCCCCGCCAATCTCGAAGTGCAGCCAGCGCCTTCTCCGGTAAGCCTGGCCTTTGCTCGTCTTAGCTTGCCCTGGGACGATGCCGTTGTTGTCTCCACTGAGGGGAGGCAGAGGAGCGAGGCCATCGTCGCCGCTCATACCGCTACTTCCAGCGGGCACAAGGTCGCTCTGCTGACCTCGCCCGAAGCCCCGCCAGCACGCATAGGCCAAGCACTGATGGAGGCCCGGGCCGCAGACAGGGGAGCCCCCCCGCGGGCAGAGGCGGTAGCCGATGAAATGACTGTCGCGGTGTGTAGCCGCTTGGGCACTCCCCGGGAGCAGGTCAGCCTCACGGATCTGGCTGGGCTGGCCCAGGGCTCATGGGACGCCGTTTCTGTAGTGGTCCTGATCCCCGAGCAGGCCCTCGACACCCACGGGCCACTCCCTGTAAGTTGGGCGCCCGGCGGCCGATCCTGGCTGGCGGGCACTCGCTTCGGCAGGGATCCCGGCGCCTTCGCCAACCGGGACGGGTTGGCGGGCGCACCGGAGGTACGGGCGGTCGTGCTGTCCAAGCTCGACCTGCCCCTGACGGGCGTGGTCTGGGATGTGGGGGCGGGTTACGCCAGCGTGGCTATCGAGGTAGCCCTGCTCTCACCGGGCCTCGAAGTCCACGCGGTAGAGCGCGACCCCCGCATCGCTACCCAAGCCCGCACCAACGCCAACCGCCACTGTGCCGCCGTCAAAGTCCACAACCTCCACGCCCCCGAGGCCTTGGCCGCCCTCCCGAGACCGGACCGGGTATTTGTAGGCGGTGGGGGTGCCGACGTCTTGGAGGCTTGCATCAGGCACGTGCAGCCCGGCGGGAGGGTGGTGGCCGCTTTCCGGCTTTTGGGCCAGGCCGTGGTGGCCGCCCAACGACTCGGCGCGCTGG
Source organism: Actinomycetes bacterium (assembly GCA_021827285.1). GTDB lineage: Bacteria > Actinomycetota > Acidimicrobiia > Acidimicrobiales > Palsa-688 > JAKAWM01. The sequence goes on from JAKAWM010000046.1 coordinate 7,414, forward strand.
TACAGGTGAGCGTGTGCCAGGGCGAAGTGTCGCCCAACCATGGTTGGAGGCTGACCGCCGGTGACCCGGTGTTCATTGCGTGGGGACCGCCCTAGCGTGGCCTCCGCCACGTGCCGGCTGGTGCCAACGAGGCGGTTGGTGCCAACGAGGCGGCTGGTGCCAACGAGACCGCCCGGGCTGGCCTTCCTAAGGCACGGTTGCCAATGGGACCAGTCCAGGTCCCCACATGTGGGCCACCTCCACACTTTGGCCCGGCACGGGCGCCATCACCACGTTGCCTTGCCCCAGTGCCAGCGCCACATGATAAATAGTGGCTGGGTCGGCAGGATCGGAGGCCCAAAATACCAGGTCGCCCGGCTGGGCGTCGACCAGCGGCACGTGGGTGCCGGACCAATACTGCTCAGCCGCCGTGCGCGGAAGGGTGACACCGGCCGTAGCCCAAGAGGCCAGGGCTAAGCCCGAACAGTCATACCCGTAAGGACCGGTGCCACCGTAAACGTACGGCTTGCCCACCTGAGCCAACGCGAACCGCACGGCCACCTGCCCCGCAGGGTCGAGCGCCGCGGCATGCACCTCCTGCACTCCCACCCCCCGCCCTTCTCGGTCGCCGCCAAGGGAAACCTCACCCCCCCTGACCTGGTGATCAGCCCCCATGAGCTGGGCTGGCGCCAGGGCATCCATAGTTCGCACGCTCACCCCGTGGGCGCCGAGCCCGAGGGCGTTGAACGTCTGTGCACCTAGCACCAGAGCGCCTCGGCCGAGGGAATTGAAGGTCTGGGCAATCGGCCCGCGACCTCCATGCCCCGCCGACATGCGGGTGCCACCGGGCGGGCTGGAGGCGCCGGACGGCTCGGCCCCAGCCACCACCGTGCCCGCCAAAACGGCCATCAGGGTACCCACCCGGGCGCAGGTACGAAGAGCACCGAAGACATCGTGCCCCTCCGCGCCAGATAGGCGGATCTTGGCCCTCACGACGTTCTGTGGCCCACCAGGGCAACGGCGCGAACGCTGGCTCCGGGCAGCTCGGGCACCCTCACTGCCCGGGGACCACCGGCTTAATTGGGCAGCCAAGGCGCGTGCTGCTAGCGAGGTTATCAACCACAATAATCCTCCGGTCGTTAGCCCGAGTGGGCACGCGTAAAAGCGTGTGCCAAGGCGCTACCTACGAATGCCTCCACTTGTGGCCAAAAACCCGTATCAATAACGGGACCAGGGCCAATGGAGCCATCCAGCCCCCTGCAAACGCAAATGTGCGCTGCCCTTGGATTGTTTTGTGTAAACCTAAACGACGCCAGTACCGGGAGTCAAGTACCAACGTGATTTTTCTGCACGCCACCCGCCCATGCCGTCATTTCACCGCCGCGGAGCCCGTACCTTTTGCACCCTTTCTTGCCTCCGTGGGACAGCCCACGCCATATTAGGGTGACCATATAAGTCCTGGCTGCTCTCCGCTATTGCTCGTTGGGACCAAGACTTCTCCCGCGGGGAACAGCCCGAGCCTGTCGCGTTAATACGCCTCGAACGCGAGCTGGTAAAAGCAGAAACGACTTTGGGCCCGAAATACTCGGGAGAGGGCCGAGCCGGAGGCCTCCCGGGCCCGGCCACTTGCCTGCCGTAGCACACCCGCCACGCAGAGTAGCGAAGGCGGCCTTCCTTACCGGAACCGGTAAGTGATACGGCCTCGCTTCAGGTCATAGGGGCTGATCTCAACCTGGACCCGGTCACCCGGAAGGACCCGGATACGGTGCATGCGCATCTTGCCCGAATTGTGGGCTAGCACTTCATGACCGTTGTCCGTCTTGACACGGAACGTTGCGTTCTTTAGGGACTCAACCACCGTTCCTTCGAGCAGGATGGCCTGCTCCTTGGCGTTGGCGTTGGCGTTGGACAGTGTGCTCTACCTCCTGGGTGGCGGCCGGCTCGGGTGGCCCGGCGTGCCGTTGTTCCTGGCACAGACAGTGTACCGGCCGGCATCGGAGGTGGCAGGTCAAGGCCGTGCCAGGTCAAGGCCGGTAGCGGCTCAAGCCTCGGTACCGGCGCCCCCATCGGCCATGGTCGGAACGGAGAGGTCGATTGTCCTGACCTCCGGTCCTCCCACCGCCCCGTCGTGGGCCGGCTCACGAGCGCCGGGGTCTTCGTCCTCCACCTTTGGCTGGCCGCCGGCCCGGCTCAACAGACAAGCTGCGCCTACGCCTAAGGCGAGTTGCGCCAGCGCCCACCCGAAGCCCAGCCGCCGCTTGCCGCGCCAGCCGTCGAGGCTCAGCGCGCCACCTCCGCTACCGGCTACGGCAAACGCAGCCGCCATGATCATGGCGTTGTACTCAAAGCCCCGGTTGCTCACCCAGAAGCCGTTCTTGTAGTGCACCTTGGCGATCGCGGCCGCCATGACCCCGCTGACCATGGCGCAGGCAAGAGGGGTTTCGAGCCCGAGCCCCATGAGGGCCCCGCCCACCGCCTCAGTGGCGCCTGCGGCGACGGCATAGGGTTGACCGGGCTTGAAGCCCATTTGCTCGAACCTCTCGCCAGCTGCTTGCGGCCCCCCGCCACCGAAAGAGTAGGTGAGCTTTTGCAGGCCGTGGCCTGCCATCGTCGCCCCCGTCACCACCCTGAGCACAGTAGTTGCCAGTCCCATGCCTGCCTCCTCAGTTCTGTTGCACACCTACCGGGAGCCTACCCAGCGGGGCAGTTGACGGGCGTGCTCCAGGAGCAGGGCAGGCAACGTGGAGGCGCGGGTGCTCAGATCCTGGCCCAGGTGTGCGAGCTGGGTACGGCAGCTGAAACCATCGACGACGAGGCGCGCCCGGCCATCCACCCCCAGCGCCGCTCTTAGCTTGGGTAACCACAGCTCTTCACCGATCTTGCGGGACACGGGCTCGTGGCGAGCGCCGAAGCCAAACGCACCCGCCAGCCCGCAGCAGCCCGCGTCGAGTACTTCGACCTCGTAGCCGAGGGCGGCCAGGACGGCCCGCTCGGCGCTTGTGCCCACCACCGAGCGCTGGTGACAGTGGGGGTGCAAGACGGCTCGGCTCGGGCCGCGGGAGCCGTCGTTCGGGGAGCTGCGGGGGCCAACCCCATCGGGGCGCTCCAGACGCTCCAGCAGCCCAGCGGCAAGGACATGCTCGGCCGGGCTCCGGGCCAGGGA
>JAKAWM010000047.1 GCA_021827285.1 Actinomycetes bacterium
GCGCAGCGTCTCGGCGTCGATCGGGAATATGGCACAGGTCGAGCCGTACTCGGGGGACATATTGCCGATGGTGGCCCGATTGGCGAGCGCGATCTTACCTACGCCCTCGCCGTAAAATTCGACGAACTTACCTACCACCCCGTGCTTTCGGAGCAGTTCGGTGATGGTTAGCACCAGGTCGGTGGCCGTAGATCCGGCGGGCAGCCCTCCGGTGAGCTTGAACCCCACAACGTCGGGCACAAGCATGGGGATGGGCTGGCCCAGCATGGCCGCTTCGGCCTCGATACCGCCAACGCCCCAGCCGAGAACGCCCAGGCCGTTGACCATGGTGGTGTGAGAGTCGGTGCCGACCAAGGTGTCTGGGTACGCCTCCCCCTCATCGGTGGCAAAAACTACGCGGGCCAAGTGCTCGAGGTTGACCTGGTGGCATATACCAGTGCCGGGAGGTACGACCCGAAGAGACTTGAACGCCTGCTGGCCCCAGCGCAGGAAACGGTAACGCTCGGCATTGCGTTGGAACTCCAGTTCGACGTTGCGGGCAAAGGCGTCGCTCCGCCCGGTGAAGTCGGCCACCACGGAGTGGTCGATAACCAGCTCGGCAGGTACCTGGGGCTGCACGGCCCCCGCGTCACCGCCCAGGGCCGCCACCGCGTCGCGCACCGCCGCCAGGTCAGCCACGACCGGCACCCCGGTCAGGTCCTGCATGAGGATGCGGGCAGGCGAGAAGGAAACCTGTGCCCGTGGGCCGGCCGGCCAAGAGGCCAGCACCTCGATGCTGTCCGCGGTGACGCTGCGGCCGTCCTCGTGGCGGAGCAGGTTCTCCAGCAGGATCTTCAGTGAGAACGGCAACCGGCTCACGTCGTAGCGGCTGGCCAGGGCGTCCAAGCGGTAGACCGCCAAGCGGCGGCCGGCCAGCTCTACCGCGGCTCGGGACCCGAAGGTGTCGTGCGTACGCATGGGCCCCCAGCCTAGTGAGGAGGTCGGGTAACCTCGGTGAGCAGCATGGCTGGAACTTTCGTCCCCAACCGGTACCGGGACACCTACTGCGGGTCGCTACGTCGCGCCGACATCGGCCGCCAGGTGCGCCTGGCCGGCTGGCTGGCCGCCAAGCGGGACCACGGCGGGCTCTTGTTCGTTGACTTGCGCGATCCGGTCGGCCCCGACGCCGACCTGCCGGCGACGGGCGAGGGCATGGCCGGGACGACCCGGGGTGACCACCGGGCCTGCATAGCTCAGCTGGTGTCGCACCCCTCCGATGCGTTCTTCGAGGCTCTCGGCCGGCTCCGCCCCGAGAGCGTGATCTCGGTGACCGGAGAAGTGGTGGCCAGGCCTCCGGAAAACATCAACCCCAAGCTGCTCACAGGTGAGGTCGAAGTCCGCCTGGCATCGCTGGAAGTGCTGTCGAGCGCGGGGGTGATCCCGTTCCCAGTGGAGGGGGAGGGCGAGGTCGGGGAGGAAGCCCGCCTTAGCTTCCGCTACCTGGATATGCGGAGGGGCCCTCTGGCCGAACGCCTGGCCAAACGGGCCCGGTTCTGCCAACTGGTGCGCGACCACCTCTCCTCCCGCGGCTTCCTCGAGGTCCAGACCCCTATCCTCACTGCCTCCTCCCCCGAGGGTGCCCGCGACTACCTGGTGCCGAGCCGGCTCTACCCGGGTGAGTTTTACGCCCTTCCGCAAGCACCCCAGCAGTTCAAGCAGCTCCTCATGACTGGGGGGGTCGAGCGCTACTTTCAGATCGCCCCGTGCTTCCGGGACGAGGCCTCCCGGGCTGACCGGAGCCCAGGCGAGTTCTACCAGATCGACTTGGAAATGGCCTTTGCCGAGCAGGAGGACGTCTTCGGGGAGGTCGAGCTCCTCTTCAGCCAACTGGTCTCTCAGCTTTCCACCAAGACCGCCTCCCCCGCCCCCTTCCCCCGGATCGCTTACGCCGAGGCTCTGTCCCGCTACGGCACGGACAAGCCAGACCTCCGCTTCGGCCTCGAGGTCGCCGACCTGACCGGCTCGCTGGCCGGGCGCACCGAGCTGCCCATGTTCGCCGAGGCCCCAAAAAACGGGCAGGCCATCCGGGCGCTTCGCGTCCCCCGAGGCAACGAACGGCCCAGGAGCTGGTTCGACGCCTTCACCGAAGCCGCCAAAAGCGCCGCCATGGCCGGGAGCTGGCTAGCCCTGCCCGGCGGCGGAGAGCCCAGGGGGCCGCTTTCCCGCAAGCTCACGGCTGACGAAGCGGCCACGGTGGCCAGAACGGTGGGCGCAGAGCCGGGCGACGCCGTCCTCACCTGCGTCGGCCCGTCCGCGGGATCGGGGGCGAGCGTCCCGTTGGGGCAGGTCCGTTCTTCGCTGGGCCGCGAGCTGGGCCTGGCTGACGCCAACCAGTTGGCCTTCTGCTGGGTCGTCGACTTCCCCATGTACGAGCGCAATCCTGACACCGGCGCCTGGGATTTTTCCCACAACCCCTTCTCGATGCCGCAAGGAGGGCTGGAGGCCCTGCAAAGCAAGGAGCCAGGCGAGATCTTGGCCTGGCAATACGACGCCGTCTGCAACGGGATCGAGCTTTCGTCCGGGGCGGTACGCAATCACCTGCCCGAGGTCATGGAAAAGGCCTTCGCCATCGCCGGCTACAGCCGAGAGCGGATCGAGCGGTCCTTCCCCGCCTTGTGGAACGCCTTCCATTACGGTGCACCCCCTCACGCCGGTATCGCCCCCGGTGTAGACCGCCTCCTGATGCTGCTCGAAGACCAGCCCAACATCAGGGAGGTCATTGCCTTCCCGCTCAACCAGATGGCCCGTGACCTGCTCATGGGAGCACCGGCACCGGTAACCCCAGCCCAGCTGGCTGAGCTGCACCTACAGGTGGTCCCGCCTAGGCGCGCTTAGGCCACCGGCCCGGGGCTGTTACGCGCTAGCCCTTGACCGCGCCGGCCATACCGCCCGGCCTCATGTACTTCTGCAACATGAAGAACACTACGCCTATGGGCACAATCGTCAGGGCCGCGGCCCCCAGCTTGAGGGGGTACTCGTTGCCCGCCGATAGCCCACCCCCCACAATGTTCGCCAGGCCCGTCGTCAGTGTGTAGTACTTGGGTGAAATGCTGGCGATCTCGTAAAACTGGAACTCGTTCCAAGAGCCTTGGAAGGACAAGATGGTGAGAGTGAGCAAGCCCGGCCGCACGACCGGGAGCACTATCCTCCAGTAAACCTGCCATATGCTCGCCCCATCGACGCGTCCTGCTTCTTCGAGCGACACCGGTACCTGGAGAAAGAACTGCCGCATCAAGAAAATCCCGGTAGCGTCCACCAACATCGGCAGGATCATGCCTTGGTAGCTGTTGAAGATGCCCAGCTCCTTCAGCATGAGGAACCGGGGTATGAGCAGGACGACGCCCGGCACCGCCAGCGTTGCGATCACGAACCCGAACACGAGTTTGCGGCCGCGAAACTGCAAGCGGGCCAGGGCATACCCGGCCAAGCTATCCAGGAAGACGCGCCCCACCGTGATCGTTACCGAAAGAAAAGCGCTGTTGAACAGCCAGCGGGGGAAATCCGTCACCGAAGCGGCTGTACCGACCCCGAAGATCTGCCTCCAAGCGGACAGGTCAGCCGGGTTAGGTATTGGGTTCAAGGCATTGGCGGTCGCGGCCGGGTCGCTCTTGAACGAATTGCCTACCTGGATAACGAAGGGGAAAATGTAGATGGCGGCGAACAGAGCCATCAGCGTGTAGCGAATGGTGAGCTTCCAAGGGGAGCTCGTCCTCATCGGGTAAGATCCTCCCTGATAAACTTACGCTGCAGGACAGTCAAAAAGACGATGAGGCAGAACAGTAAGAAGGCCACCGCTGCGCCTGCTCCGAAGTTGCTGTCCTGAAAACTGAGCTGGTAGGAGTAGTAGGCCGGGGTTATGGTGGCCGGGTTATCCGGCCCGATCAGGAACACCTGGTCGAAGACCTGCCAAGTGGATATGAACCCCAAGAGCAGCACGAGCACCAGGGTCGGCCTCAGCATGGGCAGGGTGACCCGGCGGAACCTTTGCCACGGCGTGGCGCCATCGATCTCACTGGCCTCGTCGAGATCTTCGGAGATCTGCTGCAACGCAGCCAGGAAGAAGAGCATGAACGTACCGGACGTCGTCCACACCAGCATGATTATTATGACGCACATGCCCAGCGACGGGCCGGCAACCCAGCCCCACAGGTTGAGACCCAGGAACTGATGGTTGACCAGGGCGGCGGGGTTGTTGACACCGAACGCGTTGTAAATCAGGGTAAACACCCCGCGCGTGTCAAACAGCCAGTTGGGGCCTTGGATGCCGACGAACCCGAGCAATGTATTGATAACCCCAGTACCCTGGAACAGGAACATGAACACGACGGTGATGGCAATAGAACTGGTGACCGAGGGAAAGTAGGCTACGGTCCGAAAGAACCCCTTGGCTTTCAGGAACTTGTTGTTGACGACAACTGCCAGGAGCAGCGCGAGCCCCGTCTGGAGCGGCACCGTAAAGACCACGAAATATAAGTTGTTGCGGATGGCAGTGCCGAAGTTCTGCTGGTACAAGCCGGGCTGGTTGAGCAGCAACTTGTAGTTGGCTAGCCCAACCGTCTTCACGCTGCTGCTCAACGGGTTGGTGACGCCTGACCAGTTGGTGAAGCTCACGTAAAGAGCTAGGAGGATGGGGATGAAAAGGAAAAGCAGCAAGACGGCTACCGAAGGTGACACGAACAACCACCCGAACAGGTTCTCGCCCTTCCTCAACCTGCCCGTGGGCTTTCGCTGACCGAGGCGTTCGCGGGCCGGGGCGCGTCTGTCTTGGGCGGTCCGGGCCGCCTCCGCCACCGCGACTCGAGCCGGGAGGGCCCCGGTGTCTCGGGTACCTTCACCCTCGGAGACCTGCGCCACGTATCAGTGCTCCTTACCGGTGCTTCGTGGTGCGGCCGCCTTTGGCGGCCGGGCCCTACGTGGTGCCGACCCGAGAAGGCCGGCACCACGCACAGGCCGGGGGGCTATGGATGGAGGAGGGCCTCCGCGTTGGTCTGTAACTGCTGGAGCAGGGCGGCGGGGTCTATAGAGGCAAGGCTGGTGAGCTGAGAGTCAAAGGCTGATTGCACCGTGGGGAACCCAAGGGTCGCCACTTGAGGCAGGGCATAGGCGTCCCCTTGCACGAAGGCAGAGACGCTGGGCGTTTGGGTGCCGCTGGCCACCGGGGTGGCGGAGTGCGAGGCGGCCCATTGCCGGGCGACAGCGGGGCGAGAGGGCATAACACCGAAGGCGTTCGCGAACCGCAGTTGCTGGGCGGGCGAGGCCAGGTACTTGACGAAGCTAACTGCCGCAGCGGTGTTCTTGCCGTTGGCCGCTATCCCCCAGCAGTTGGTGAACACGAGCGTGCCGTGCTTTCCGCTCGGGCCGGCGGGCAGGGGGACGACCTCGTAGTTGATCTTCGGATAGGTGGACTGCATCGCACCGATGATCCAGTTGCCCTCGATGGTCATGGCCGCCTTGCCCGTACCGAAGGCTTCGCCGCCCCATCCGGAGTCAACCTGCGCCGATGTCTTTAGGACGCCCTGTTGGGCCATCTTCTTCAAGAAGCCGAGAGCGGCAACGTTCTGGGGCGTGTTGAAGGCAAAGTTGGTCCCCTTGGCGTTCATATAGGAACCACCGTTCTCGGCGAAGAAGGCACCCACCCGGTCGAGGCTCGGGCTGATGACCAACCCAGTCACGCCGTTCTTGGTGAGGGCTTTGGCGTCGGCCTCCAACTGTGCCCAGGTCGTGGGTGGATTGGTCAGGCCAGCAGCCTTCCAGTCAGCCACGTTGATCTCAAGGGCCAGGGTCGAAGAGTCCTTGGGCACACAGTAAAACGTGCCGTTGTACGTGAACTCCTGCCTCAGGGAAGGGTAGAAGGCCCCGGGCGGGCCAACCAGGCTGCCGGACGCCAGGAGCTCCCCGTTCTTCACCAAGTTCTCGAACATCCCGGTTTGCCCGTAGAACACGTCGGGGGGCGAGCCACCGGCAAAGCCCTCAGTGAGCTGCAACTGGAAGTTGGAGGCATTGATCACGTTCACCTTATTGCCGGTGGCCTTGCCCCAAGCGGCGGCCGCGGCCTTGTCAGCGTTCGTCTCTGCCGTGCCGGATGACGCGATCATGAAAGTCAGGGTCACGCCGTGCAATTTGCCGGTCAGGGGGACTTTCGATGCGGTAGCTGCGGGCACGCCCGTCGCCAGCATGGCGGCCGCGGCGCTGAGGCCCGCTATGGTCTTGAATTGCCAACGCTTCATTTTGTTGGTCCTTTCTGTGCTTCTCAGTTCGAGAACCTTGTCTTAGCTGTCGCCACTCGGACCGGGACATCTGGGATCGAGACCCGATCGGCCCGGCCCGGAGCTCGGCGGCTCGACTCGCGCGCCACCAACCACGGCTCCAGTAGGTCGCGCGAAGGTTTCCTTTGGAGGCCGGAGAGCTCCGCCAAGAGCACTTCCACCAGCTTCTGGGCGACCGCTTCTATCGGCTGGCGGACACTGCTCAAGCGGGGCCGCCAGAGCGAAGCGACGGGACTGTCGTCGAAACCAACGACGGAGATGTCCTCACCCGGGCGTAGACCTCGGTCCTCGATGGCCCTGATCGCCCCTAGGGCCATGGTGTCGCTCTGGCAAACAAACGCAGTGGGTTGGATGGGTAGAGCGAGGAGCTGGTCGGCCATGGCCCGACCGGATGCGATCCCGTCCTCCGCTCGCGCCACCAGCCCTTTGGTCGGCGCTCCGAGCGCCGCCATGGCGTCGTGCCACCCGCGATAGCGGTCGTCGCCCACGCCGTTGCCTTCGGGCAGGCCAAGGTAGGCGACCCTTGCGTGGCCGAGCGCTGACAAATGCTCGACGGCCTGGCGGGTACCACTCGCGCCGTCCACGTCCACCCAGGAATGGGCGGCCTGGTCTCTACCCCAGGGCCGGCCGAAAGCCACGAACCGAGCCCCTTCGGCCAGGAGCCAGTTGGGGCGGACATCTCCGTGGTGGGTGTTGGTGAGGACAAAGCCGTCGACGGCCCCTCTTCGGAGCAGGTCCTCGAAGACGCCTATCTCTTCGTCGTCGGTACCCACTGAGAAAGTGAGCACGTCGTAACCCTTCGAGCGGGCGGCGTCGCACAGGGCGTGCAGGAGGCGGTCCAGCACTCCCCCGGTCCCTCCATAGTTGCTCGGCAACAGGCGGCAGCCGATTACCCGGGTCGAACGAGTCCGCAGTGCCCTTGCCGCGTGGCTCGGGCGGTAGCCAAGCTCATCTATCGTGCCCAGTACCTTCTGCAGCGTCTCGGGGCGGAGCAGGTGGGGGGCATTGGCGGCATTAGAAACGGTCTGCCGTGAAACACCGGCCCGCTTGGCCACCATTTCGATAGTGGGCCGCCTTTTCGCCGGCTTGATGGCTGGACCTCCTCCCCTGGTGACTTTGAACGTTCAAAGAATGCTACCTTCGCCAATATGAACGATCAAGTCACCTCTCATGCCGCCCCGCCCGTAGGCGGCCCGGGTGCTGACGGTTCAGGCCCGATTAGGCGGTACTTGAACGACCTCGTTTCAGCCGTGTACGCCCCGGCAATGTGCCTTTCCGGGCCCGACGGCCAGATCCGGCCGGGGGGGCCCCAAGGCCTGTACGTCCGCGACCTGCGGGTGCTCTCCGAAGTGGTAGTCAAGGTTGACGGTACCGAACCGGTGCCGCTCGGCCACGACCTCCTGGGAGGGGCGCGTAACGGGTTCAGCGCCGCCCTGCTCAACCCAGCCACCAAGGGTGCTGACCCCCAGATCTTCTTGGCCCGTCACCGCGTGCTCAGTCCCAAGGGGATGCAAGAAAAGTTCGTGTTCACGTCGTACTCACCGGCGCCGTCACTTTCCTGCCGGGTGGAGCTCCGGTTGCAGTGCGACCTGGCGGGGATCGGGGTGGTCAACGCTGGGGTGGTCAACCCCGGTCTACCTGCTACGGAGCTACCCGCCAGCAAAGGCACCGCTGGGTTGGCCTGGCAGGCGGCGTCAGGGGACCGCGTCCTCGTTACGGGGTCCCCCGCTCCAGACCGGGTTGATCCCCCGGCCGGGATCATGAGCTGGGAGATCACCTTCAGACGGGACCAGCCGGTTGAGTTGTCGGTGACTGCCCGCCTCGAAACGGCGGACGCCCCCCTGTTTGGGACACCCTCGCTGCCCATACCCCTCGATGCACCCCTGGTCGTCGCCCGGGACCAGAGGCTTGCTCAGTTCCTCCAGCTGAGCCTGGCGGACCTCCGAGCGCTGGCCATGACGGTACCGGGCACCGCCGGGCAGACCTTCCTGGCCGCAGGAGTACCCTGGTACCTGACGCTGTTCGGGCGCGACTCCATATGGACGGCGCGCATGCTCCTGCCCCTAGGCACGGACCTCGGCCTGGGTACGCTGCGGGCACTGGCCAGCCGGCAAGGCCAGGCAACCAACTCCCGCACCGGCGAGGAGCCCGGCAAAATCCTTCATGAGGTTCGCCGCGAAAACCCGCCGGCTCCCTCCAGCGACGGCCTTCATTGGCTGCCACCCGTTTATTACGGGACAGTGGACGCCACAGCCCTATGGGTCTGCTTGCTCCACGAGACCTGGAAGTGGGGTGCCCCGGAGGACGACGTGGAGAAGCTGCTGCCCGCGCTGCAGGGCTGCCTGGGGTGGATAGAGCGTGCACTCGGCCGGGGTGGTGGGTTCGTCAGCTATGTGGACGAATCGGGTAAGGGGCTCTCCAACCAGGGTTGGAAGGACTCCTTCGACGGCGTGCAGTTCCGCGACGGGCACTATGCCAGAGCACCCCTCGCCCTTTGCGAGGTCCAAGGCTACACCCACCAAGCGGCCGTTGCCGGTGCCGAGCTGGCTTTGCATTTTGGCCTTAGCCGGGGCGAACAATGGCTGGAACTGGCAGCCGGCCTGGCGGCGAGGTTTCGCGACCGCTTCTGGGTCTCGGACCAAAATGGCGCCTTTCCCGCCCTGGCCCTGGAAGCCGACGGCACTCCGGTAGACGCCCCGAGCTCCAACATGGGGCACCTCCTCGGCACCGGCATCCTCGACCCAGCGGAGTGTGAGCTGGTGGCCAAGCGCTTGGGTAGCCCCGAGCTGGACTGCGGTTACGGTCTTCGCACTTTGAGCAGCCGTTGCCGCGGGTTCAACCCCCTCAGCTACCACGTCGGGTCGGTCTGGGCCCATGACACGGCCATAGCCATCAGCGGCCTGGCTCTTTCAGGGGGCCCCGCCGCCCAGGCGACCGCCGCTTCACTGGTCGACGGCTTGCTCGGAGCGGCCGAGGGCTTCGCCTACCGGCTGCCAGAACTGTACGGGGGCCACAAAAGGGACGCGCTGGCACGCGCTCCCCTGCCCTACCCTCCCGCCTGCCGGCCCCAGGCCTGGTCGGCGGCCTCTTCGGTGGCAGTCCTAGCCGCTCTTATGGGGTGGCACCCCGACATGCCCGCGGGGAAGCTGCGCATCTCGCCGTTGCCGAGCGCGGTCGGCCTGCACCGGGTCGAAGGCATCATGCTGAAGGGAGTGCCAGTGCGCGCCACCTTCGGCCCAGGTGGCCCCACCCTCGAGGGAGGTCCTACCGGGTTGACCGTAAGCCCGCCGGCGACGGGCTCGCCTGGGCAGGGAGCGCTCTGAACGCAAAAATGGGGCCATGCTCAAGCCCTCAGGCCGGCGCGGCCTACCACTGGTCAATTCGCTGGCAGCCATCGCTCTGGCAGCCACCGCCCTGACGGCCACCTCGCGGCCGGCCGGAGGCATGAGCGCCGCCCCCCCTCACACGCTGAGCGAGTGCGTCGCCGGGCCTATAGACGCGCTCGACTGGACAGCCTACGGCGGGGCACCCGCTCACAGCGGGTACGACCCTGGCCGTCCGCCCAGCGCCGGCGTGCTCTACGTGGAGTGGAAAACACCGCACTTGGACGGTGCTCTCTACGCAGAACCAATCGTGGCGGGCGGCTGCCTTATCGTCGCCACCGAGAACGACAGCCTGTACGCCTTCGACGCCTTCTCTGGGGCGTTGCGCTGGCACGACCACCTGGCCAACCCCCTTAGCGCCAGCGCGCTGCCCTGCGGGGACATCTCTCCCTCAGGCATCACCGGCACGCCGGTGGCTGACCCGGCCCGAGGGGTGCTCTGGGTCGTGGCCCTAACCGAAGGCAAGGGCGGGCCCGAACACCTCCTGGTCGGAGTGGACATCAAGAACGGTCACGTCTTTTCCACCCGGCGGGTGGGCCCACCCAGGTCTTCGCCGGCGGCGCTCCAGCAGCGGGGCGCGCTCAGCTTGGCCGACCACAATGTCTACATACCTTTTGGCGGCCTGTACGGCGACTGCGCCAACTATCACGGCACTATCGCTTCTGTCCCTGAGGCGCCCGCCCGCCGCCCCGGATTTTGGGTGGTGCCGACCGCCCGGGAGGCCGGCATATGGGCGCCGGGTGGCGCCGACGTCCTCCCCGATGGCGACCTGCTCGTGGCCACCGGTAACGGTGCCGCCGGCCCAGGCCAACC
>JAKAWM010000048.1 GCA_021827285.1 Actinomycetes bacterium
CTCATCGCGTGCTGGCAGAGCGGTTGGGAGCGGACGGGCTTAAACGGATCACCGTCCCGCAAGAAGATGCCCGGGTCGTTATCCTTCTAGCCGAGCGCGACGTCTACGCTGCGGAGTTCTCGGATTATTTCTTGCGCACGCAGGGCTATGAAGTGGTGACCACCCTGGACGCGCAAAAAGCGGAGGAGCAATACGAGGTCAGCGTCCCGCAGGTCGTTGTCCTGGACATGCAGATTTCCGGAGGAGCGGGCCCCGCCCTCTGCCAGGCGCTCAAGGCGCGGGGGCTGGTTTCGGTCCTGGCCGTGTCGACGCTCGGGTCTCGGGACGAGGCTTTCGCGAGCGGTGCTGATGCCTTCCTGCAGAAGCCGCTGGACCCGTTGCAGCTGATTTCCACCGTCCAGGATCTGCTCGTGAGGAGCGCCTTTTTGCGACGGAGCCAAGAGTGAGGGCCGCGCCGGTCTCGGCACGGGTTATGAGCGGTGCGCCAAATGTCGACCTGGTCCTCGGCGGGGGCTTTCTCGCCAACGCGATCAACCTGGTCATCGGGCCACCGGGAGCCGGCAAGACCATCCTGGCTGAGCAATACCTCTTTAACAATGCCACGAAGGAACGGCCCGGCATCTACCTGGCGACGGTGTCGGAACCGCTCGAGAAGATCCTGCGCTATGGCCAGAGCCTCGGCTTTTTCGACCAGAGAGCCGTGGGGTCGTCCGTTTTCTACGACGACCTTGGCCTAACGATAAACGAGAGCGGTCTTCCGGGCGTCCTGTTGCAGGTTGACCGCCTGCTCAAAGAGCGCCGGCCCGGCATCGTCGTGATCGATAGCTTCAAGGCCCTGCACTCCTACGCGAAGGACCAAGAGGACTTCCGGCGCTTCATGCACGGCCTGGCCGCCAGGTTGTCGGTCCTACCCGTCACGTCATTCTGGGTCGGGGAGTACGGGCGTGACGACGTCACCCAGGCCGCGGAGTTCGCCGTGGCGGATGCCATCGTGTCGCTCCAGACCGAGCGGGCTGCCGACCGGGAACGGCGGGTGCTCCAGGTCCTGAAGTTGCGTGGGAGCGGCTTCATGAGCGGGCAGCATGCCTATCGTCTCTCCGCCGAAGGTTTCGAGGTTTTCCCGCGATTGGCCGACCCGGTGGACGTGTCGTCCTACGTGACCGAGCGGCAGCGGCTTTCTTCGGGCATCCCCATCCTGGACGAGATGCTCGTCGACGGCTACTGGCGTGGCGCGTCGACGCTGGTGGCCGGTCCCTCCGGTGCCGGCAAGACGCTGATGGGCCTCCATTTCGTCTTCGCTGGCGCTCGCCTCGGAGAGCCGAGCCTGATTGCCACGTTCCAGGAGAACCCGGTGCAACTGGAGTACATTTGCCAGGGTTTCGGGTGGTCTCTTCGCCACGACAACGTCGAGGTGATGTACCGCACTCCCGTGGACGTGTACATCGACGAGTGGGTCTATGACCTCCTGGGCATCGTCGAGAGGTCCCGAGCGAAGAGGTTGATGATCGACAGCCTCGGAGATTTGAAGGCCGCCGCTGGCGATGACGTCCGCTTCCGCGAATACGTTTATTCCCTGCTGCAGCGCCTCTCGAGGGCCTCCGTCAGCGTGCTCATGACTCAGGAGGTGGCCCAGCTGTTCGGCGTGACGCAACTCTCCGAGTACGGCATTTCGCACCTCTCCGACAACGTCGTCCTGCTTCAGTACGTGGCCGGGCAGTCCAGGTTGACGCGCGCCGCCAGCATCTTGAAGACACGCGCCAGCGAGCACGACCCGCACATCCGTGAGTACGACATCACCAAGGACGGGTTCGCCGTCGGTAAGCCGTTCTCGAACAGCCGGGACCTCTCCTGACCGTCCCCACCCGGGCAGGCCTACCATGAAAGGGTGGACGTAGAGGTCGTGGTGGAGATCCCCAAGGGGACCCGCAACAAGTACGAGATGGACCACGACAGCGGTGCCATCTGGCTCGATCGCATGCTTTTTACGGCCACCCACTATCCAGAGGACTACGGCTTTATCCCCGAGACTCTGGCCGAGGACGGCGATCCCCTGGACGCCCTCGTTTTTCTGGAGGAGCCCACCTTCCCGGGCTGCCACGTCCGGGCTCGGCCGGTCGGGGTGCTATTGGCGAGGGACGAGCATGGTGAGGACGCCAAGATCCTGTGCGTGACGGCCAGCGACCCCCGCCAGGCCGAGATCGAGGACCTTTCGGACCTCCCTGCCCACTTGCTAGAAGAGATCGCCCACTTCTTCGAGATCTATAAGGCGATCGAGCCCGGCAAGGGTATGACGCCAGCCGGATGGCAACCCCGTACGGTAGCCGAGACGATCATCGAAGAGGCGCGCCAGCGCTACCGGGAGAGCCACCAGCCCTAAGCCTGCCGGCAATCGGCCCTAAGGCGGCCGGCGTCATGGTCCTAAGACGTTTGGGCTGAGGTACCCCGAGGCAGGACGAGCCCCGCCACGATGTCGAAGGCCTGGCCCACGGTGCTCATCTGGGTAGGGTCGACGTCGGGCAAGCGGATCGAGAAGGCGTCGTTCAGTGCCAGGGTGATCTCCACCACGGCCAAGCTGTCAGCGTCGAGGTCTTCTTGCCAGCGGGCGTCCGGCCTGACCTGGGCCGGATCTATGTCGAGGACTTCGGCGACACAGCTTTGGAAGGTCGCGTACGCCTCGTCACGGTCTATGTGCATCCCCTCCATCATCACAAAGGCTACATGCTCGGAGCCAACTGGGCAGGCACCCTCCCCCGGGGCGCAGAAAAGCGTCTAAGGTGTCGGCTCATGCCGGCACTCCTCACAGGCAAGCGCATCCTGGTGACCGGGGTTCTCACCGACGATTCCCTCGCCTACGGGGTAGCGGAGCTGGCACAAAAAGAGGGGGCCGAGATAGTGCTCACTGGAGCGGGGCGGGGGCTGTCCCTGACCCGCCGGGTGGCCAAGCACCTGCCTTCGCCCCCTGATGTCCTGGAACTGGATGTCACCGTCCCCGAGCATATGGAGGCGGTCGCCGCTGAGCTCCACAGGCGCTGGGGGGCGGTGGACGGCCTGCT
This sequence comes from Actinomycetes bacterium, assembly GCA_021827285.1. Lineage (GTDB taxonomy): Bacteria > Actinomycetota > Acidimicrobiia > Acidimicrobiales > Palsa-688 > JAKAWM01. Next base: position 3,054 of record JAKAWM010000048.1, read on the forward strand.
CCACGCGATCGGCTTCGCGCCCCCATCCTGCCTGGGTGGCGAGTTCCTGGAAGCCCCCTGGGAGGACGTCCGCCTGGCCCTGCAGATCTCGGCTTACTCGCTGAAACTCCTGGCGGCTGGCCTATTGCCCCTGTTCAAGGCGTCCGGTGGCGGCTCCGTCGTGGCCCTTGACTTCGACAACCGGGTGGCCTGGCCAGGCTACGACTGGATGGGGGTGGCCAAGTCGGCGCTCGAGTCAACGGCCCGTTACCTGGCCCGGGACCTGGGTTCCTACCGCGTCCGGGTCAACCTGGTGGCCGCGGGGCCGGTGCGGACGGTGGCGGCTCGCTCCATCCCTGGCATCCACCTCATGGAGCAGTTCTGGCAGGAGAGGGCCCCGCTCGGTTGGGACGCCAGCGACCCGGCCCCGGTAGCCAAGGCGTGCGTGGCGCTGCTTTCCGATTGGTTCCCTGCCACCACCGGAGAGATGGTCCACGTGGACGGCGGCTACCACGCCATGGGGGCCTAAGGTGGCCAACCCGGACGGCGAAGGCCGAGTAGTGGTCGTCACCGGGGGTAACCGGGGGATCGGTCGGGCCATAGCAGAGCGCTTTTTGGCCAGCGGGGACCGGGTGGCCTCGCTTCAGCGCTCGGAGGAGATCGACGGGGTGCTTTGCCTCGCCTGCGACGTGACCAGGACCGAAGACGTCGACCGGGCGATCGGTGCCGTGGAAGACAAGCTGGGCGCCGTGGAGGTGCTGGTGGCCAACGCCGGGATTACAGACGACAAGCTGGTCCTGCAAATGGACGAGGACAGCTTTGAGCGGGTGCTGGACATCAATCTGGTGGGCGCGTTCCGGGTCATAAAGCGGGCGCTGCCCAAGATGCTCCGGTCCAGGAAAGGGCGCATCATCGTAAACTCGTCGGTCGTCGCCTTTTCCGGCGCCCCCGGACAGGTCAACTACGCGGCGTCCAAGGCCGGTTTGGTGGGCTTAGCCCGCAGCCTGGCCAGGGAGGTCGGAAGCCGCAACATAACGGTCAACGCCATAACTCCGGGCTTCGTCGAGACATCGATGACCGCCAACCTGAGCGAGGCGAGAAGAACCGAGATCCTTGCCAACATACCCCTCAAGCGTTTTGCCCAGCCCGATGAGGTCGCCGGCGTAGTCCACTGGCTGGCCTCGGACCAAGCCAGCTATGTGACCGGTGCGGTGATCCCCGTTGACGGCGGGCTGGGGATGGGCCATTGAGCACCGAGGGGCCCGAGGGCGTGGGCCCCTTGGGCCTGCCCAAGCCGGGCGACCTCCTCCCTCACCGGCCCCCCTTCCTCTTCGTGGACGAGCTCACGGCGATTGACCCGGGTAAGTCTGCCCGCGGGTACTGGAGGTTGACGGGCGACGAGGCCTTTTTCCAGGGGCACTTCCCTGGGCGCCCCACCCTTCCGGGCGTGCTCATGGTCGAAGCCATGGCCCAGCTGGGAGGCTTGGCGTTGCTGGCCGATCCTCGCTTTGCTGGCTCGCTGCCGCTCTTTGGGGGCATAGACAAGGCCCGCTTCCGCCGCCAGGTGGCGCCTGGGGACACCCTGGAGATGGCCGTCGAGCTGGACCAGCTAGGCTCGAGCGCCGGTAAGGGGCACGGTACGGCCAGCGTCGGTGGCAAAGTAGCGGCCACGGCGGCCATGTTGTTCGTGATCATCCGGCCCTAGGCGCCGAAGGCTTCACCACGCGGTCACCCGCTGTTCACCTAACTGTGGCCGTCCGGTCAGCTGAGCCACCGACACTTGGCGCATCAGCGTCCTTCACCCTGCTTACCAACACCGGCGGTCGTCTGAGGACCACCCGCCCGGGCCACGCCCCCGGGTGGGCACGGCCGTGCTGGTGGCTCACCCAAGCGGTGGGAGCGGCCCTGCCGAGGGGCTGGAGGGCGCCGGGTTCGAGGTCGTCACCGCAACCGAGCCGGCCCCGGCACTAGAAGCGGTCAGGTCCAAGCAGGTGGCGGTGGCGCTGGTGGACGAGCACTTCGGCGGGGACGGCCTGCTTTTTTGCCGCCAGCTGTGGGACCGCCACCCCGGCTTCCCCGTACTCATGGTGGGCCCCGGCGACGAGGACCTGGTGGCGCGGGCGCTGGCCGCCGGGGCGGACGACTACTTGGTCCTGCCGCTCCGGCCCGCTGAGCTGGTAGCCCGGGTGCGGGCCGTCCTGCGCCGGGTGCCGAGCCTCGCCACCCCGCTGGCGACCGAGGCGATCGTCGTGGGCGACGTGCGCCTCGACCCCGAGAGCCACGAGGTGACGCTCGGAGGCTCCCCGGTCCGGCTCCCGCTGCGAGAGTTCCGGCTCCTCCAGCTCCTCTTGGAAAACGCGGGCATCGTGCTCAGCCGGACCACCCTGCTTTCCCGTCTCTGGGGCCCCGCGGCTCCCCTGGAGGGCACCAGCTTGGAAGTCCACATCCGGCGGTTGCGGGCCAAGATCGAAGACGACCCGGCTCGGCCCCGCCGCATCGTAACGGTCCGGGGTATCGGCTACCGCTACCAGAACCGCTAGGGGTAACGCTCCCATTGAGGTGTCGCGTCCCAAACCCTCAACCCGTCGGCGCTCAGCTGGACCGGGGTCGCCGATACGCCGGGCAGCTCAGACAGTGCCGCTAGCAGCTTGGCCTTGGCGCCGGGCCCCGGACCAGCGAGGATGGTCAGGGAACCCCCCTCACCGCCGGCACCGTTTACTTTCCAGCCGGTGGCGGAGCCGGTGCGTGCGACCGATATCGACTGCCTGGCGAGGGGGCTCACCAGGTCGGCGTGCAGTTCGGCCTGGGCCTCGGTGCAAGCCACCATGGCCGAGCCGAAGCGGCCGATGTCCCCCTCTTCGAGGCTGGCCCGGGCGGTCTGGGCGGCGCGACGCAGAGCCTGCAGTGCGGGGGTACTGGTCCCGTTGGCACCGAGGTCGGCGATCACTTTTTCATGCAAAGCGGACGAGCCATGCGAGTGGCCCAAAAAGACGAGGACGAACCGTTGCTCCAGCTCCCACCAGAGCGCAGGCGCCAGAGCGACGGGGGTGGCCACGGCCTCTGGATAGGGGCTGACGGCGATGTCGTTGACGCCCCCCAGGGCCGAGGCGAACTGGTCCTGGACCCCGCTCTCCTGGCCGAGGCGTTCGGTTTCCAAACGGTGGGCCAGCCGGGCCAGCTCGGCCGGCGGGCGGGGTGCTACCTGGAGAGCGTCGAGCGCGCCGAGCAGCGCCACGGCCACGGCCGCTGAGGTCCCAGTGGACGAACCCGGCGGCACACGGCTGCAGACGGTCAGCTCGACCGAGGCGCGGGCCGGCAATCGGGACTCGACGAGAACCTCGTCGAGGGCGGCTGCCAGCAGGCGGTGGCCCGGTGGCACCACTTCCCATCCCGCGTCGACCTCGAACGACTCGCCGTAGTCGAGGGCGTGCACCACCCGCCGTCCCCGCCCGTCCAGGCGCAGGCAAACCTCTACCTCGACACCGGGCCGGACGGCGAAGTTGACGACCTCACCGTGCCCAGCGACGCGAGTGTCGGTCCAGCCCCCGATGTCGCAGATACGAACCGGCACCGTGGCCCTGACCAGCCGTTCGCGGCTCACCTCATGAAGTTAGCGCGTGCGGAGAGTTCACCGCCCCAAAGCCTGTCCGTCGACTGGTGTTCATGCGGCGTTCAAGTTGGTACTCTACGGTCCCTGGTAACGGCGCTGAGCTCAATTCGGCACGGGTGACGCCGCACCCGTGAGGACCCTTTTACAAATAGGGCTTTTATAAACGCGTCTTTAGGAGGAACAAGTCCAGAATGGCTCTTTCTGCCTTAAATAGTAGGAACGCCGTGCTCGCAGCCCTGACCGTTGCGGCCGGGTTGTCCACTTCGGCTGCCATGGTTGCCGCGACGACTATGCCGGCATCGGCAACTCCCAATATCACCCAGACGGTGGCGAAGCACAAGAAGAAGAAACCCAAGGTCAACCTCGACGTGCCGCCGAAGGCGACCGAGAACATATCCGAGACGGGGAGCACGCTCCTCTACCCGCTCTTCCAGGCTTGGGCGTCGGCGTACCACGCCGGGTACTCAAACATAACCATCACACCCCAGGGGACTGGTTCAGGCACCGGCATAGCCCAGGCCGAGGCCGGCGCGGTCGAAATCGGCGCCTCGGATGCCTACCTGTCCAAGTCAGTGAAGCAGCAGTACCCCGGCCTGTTGAACATCGCCCTGGCCATATCTGCCCAGCAGGTCAACTACAACATCCCCGGGCTTTCGCCGAACGTGCACCTCAAGCTCACCGGTAAGGTCCTCTCGGCGATCTACCGGGGGCAAATAACCAACTGGGACGATCCCCAGATAACTGCCTTGAACCCGGGTGTCAAAATCCCATCCACCAACATAGTTGCCCTGCACCGCTCCGACGGCAGCGGTGACACGTTCATTTATACCCAGTACCTCACTTTCTCGGATCCTTCCGGGTGGGGCAACAGCATCAACTATGGGACGACCGTCGCTTGGCCGGGCATCTCTAATTCCCTCGGCGAGAACGGCAATGGGGGCATGGTGACCGGTTGCGCGGCGACGCCTGGTTGTGTCGCCTATATAGGCATCAGCTACCTCAAGGAAACCCAGGCTGCCCACCTTGGCGAGGCCATGTTGCAGAACAAGTCGGGGAACTTCGAGCTGCCAAACCCGAAGACGATCGGCGCCGAATCCGCAGCGGTCATCAACCTGACCCCGCCCACTGAGAACCTGAGCCTGATCTACGATTCGGCCTCCAGCGGGTACCCCATCATCAACTACGAGTACGCCATCGTCCAGACGAAGCAGCGCAGCGCCACCGTGGCGGCTACGGTGCGCGCCATCCTCTACTGGGCCATCGACGCCAAGCACGGTGGGTCCATACCGTACTTCCTGGACAAGGTGGGCTTCGAGCCCCTGCCGCCTGGGATCGCCGGCCTCTCCAAGACCCAGATTTCCCATATTACAGGCTAAGTTCCCCGAAGCCCCCTTCCCGCCGGCCCAGCGCCGCGCCCTCACCGGCGTGGTAGCTGGGCCGGTCTGCATATGCTCACGAAGTTCATTCCCGCCGGGCCCAGTTGTCGCTTCCTGTTCACTTCACGTTCAACTGCCTCTCCTACCTTCTTTGTTTGTGAACCTCGTGCCCATCCACCTGCCTTCATCCGGCCGATGAACACGGCCTTGACATCGACATCTTCTCCTCGTCCGGCACCCGATGTCCTTGACCTCACCACCAGGCCGACCGCTCTCCGAGCCAGCGATCTGGCCTTGGGTTTTGGCAGCAAGACGGTGCTCGAGGGCGTCAGCCTCGACTTCCCCAAGGGAGCCGTCACGGCCCTGATCGGACCTACCGGTTCGGGTAAGACGACCTTGTTGCGGGCGCTCAACCGGATGAACGACAAGGTCTCCAAGCACTGGCACCGGGGCGACGTGCTGCTCGAAGGGCACAGCGTCTTCTCTCCGGGCGTGCAGTTGATGGCGTTGCGGCGGCGGGTGGGCATGGTGTTCCAGCGGCCCAACCCCTTTCCCATGTCCATCGCTGAGAACGTCTTGGCCGGTGTCAAAGCCCACCGGATCGCGACGCGGCAGCACTTCAAAGCCATCGTCGAGGCGAGGCTCAAAGAGGTGGGGCTCTTTGACGCCATCGCCGACCGGCTCGGTTCTTCGCCTTTTACCCTCTCGGGCGGCCAGCAGCAACTCCTTTGTCTGGCCCGCGCCCTCGCTGTCGGCCCCGAGGTCCTGCTGCTCGACGAGCCCACGTCGTCGCTGGACCCCATCTCCACAGAGCACATCGAAGCATTGTTGCGCAGCCTGGTGCCCGCTCTAACCGTGGTCATTGTCACCCACAACCTGGCTCAGGCTCGCCGTGTCGCTGATCAGACCGCCTTTTTCTACCAGGGTCACCTGGTCGAGGTCGCTCCGACCACCCAGCTCTTCGAGGCCCCCAAGGAAAGCGAGACGGCCCGCTACGTGAGCGGACGGATGGGCTAAGCAGCGGAGAGAGCTTGATCTGCCGGGGCAGCGGCGCCGGGCAGCAACCCAGCACTGGTGGCGCCGCACCGGTGAGTTCCCTGGCCCGAGCGCTCTACTTTGAGCGCGTCCCGAGGAGGCACGTCCCTCAGTTGCACCTGTCCGGTACAAGCGATTTGTCGGGGGCATCGAGATGGCCATAGCCCGCTCGACCGCCCAACCCCCGCCCCATCCTCTAACACCAACCCGTGGCCGAGCCCGCCCCTGGGCCCGGGCCGCGGAGGGAGTGCATGAAGCGTGGCACAAGCTGATCCGGAGCCCCTCGCTGTTCCGCTGGGCGACGGGCACCGCCGCCCTGGTGCCCATGCTTGCCCTGGCTGGGGTCATTGCCATCCTGGCGGTCAAAGCTTGGCCGGCGGTCCGCTACAACGGTTGGGGCTTTTTCGCGCACGTGGCCTGGAACCCGGGCAGCTCCTACTCCAGCCCGGTCAAGACGGGGGGCGTCCTGCACCAGGTTGGGGCGAGCTTCGGGGCGCTACCACTGATTGTAGGTACGGTCGCATCCTCATTCATCGCCGTTGTCGTCGCGGTGCCGGTCTCGATCGGGGCCGCGCTGCTCATCGTCGAAAAACTCCCTCAGCGGCTGGCCCGGTCCTTGGGCATGTTCTTGGAGGTCTTGGCGGGCATCCCGAGCGTCGTGTTTGGCCTTTGGGGCGCGCTCACCTTCGGGCCGACCATAGCCCGGGACGTGGCCCCGCTTATCGCGGACCATATGCCCGACGTACCGGTGCTCAGCTTCTTTCGCGGCCCGACGGGTGCGGGTCAGGGCTTACTGACCGGTGGCCTCGTCCTAGCCATCATGATCATCCCGATCGTGGCCGCGACGACCCGGGACCTTCTCCGCCAGGTACCCGTACTCCAGAAGGAGGGGGCGCTAGCCCTCGGGATGACCGACTGGGAAGTCTCAAGAAAGGTGAGCCTGCCCTGGGCCCGCGCCGGCGTCATCGGCGCCTCCGTGCTCGGGTTGGCCCGTGCACTTGGTGAGACCATGGCCGTCGCTATGGTCTCTGGAGCGGCTGTGGGGTTCAACCCTGCGAACCTGTACCTCTCGTTCACCACCATCTCGGCCACGATCGTCTCGCAGCTGGACTCCGCCTTTACTGACGGGACGGGCTTCTACGTGAGGACACTGGCCGAGGCGGCGCTGGTCCTGGCGGTGATCACCCTCCTAGCCAACATCGCGGCCCGGCTGTTGGTCCGCAAAGTGGCGACCACCACCCTTCCTGTGGGACGAGGTGTATAGGGATGGCCGCGCTGGGCCCGGCCGCTGTGCCCGTTGTCTCGGCC
>JAKAWM010000049.1 GCA_021827285.1 Actinomycetes bacterium
GATCACGATGATGGTTGAGTTCGACCCGACGGCTGCCGCCACGTATGTCCGCTTGCGCGACGAGGCCGTGGCGAGGACGGTGGAGGTCCTGGACGCCTACTGCATGGTCGACCTCGACGCCGCCGGCGAACCCGTGGGGGTCGAGATCCTGGACGCCCCCGCCGAGGTCGGAGACGCCCTGTTCGAGGCCCTAGGTAGGTCCTTCCCCGTGCTGGACGTCAGAGCGCTGCGGCTGGCGCTGAGCGGGCACCCTGTGGCTGCGGCCTGAGCCCGGAAAGTCTTGCCCCCCGGGGGCACGCGGCCCGCTGACTGACTGTTTATTCATCGGCTTCGCCACGTCCGGAGCGCCAAGGCGCGCGCCCCTACGCGCCATTGACCGTCAATTCGGCGGGATTCCTGTGCCATGGGTGTGCCATGGAACGCTAGGACGTCCCAGCAACGGGGCGGCTGCACCCACGCTGAGCAGCGCAAAGACTGGAGGCGGCGACCAGAATCGAACTGGTGTACAGGGCTTTGCAGGCCCTTGCCTGAACCACTCGGCCACGCCGCCCGGGCTGTGCCTAACCCATCACTGTACAGGCCGGCTGAGGTGGCCACCGCGGAGGGCCGGTACGAGCGGGCGGGAGGTCCCGGCAAGTAGCGTCGGCCCTGACCAGACAGGTCACCAGACATGCCCACCAGGCAGTTCCAGACCGCACTGGCCCAGACAACACAGGCCCAGACAACACGAGAACCCACCGTTGGCCCTCCTCAACCCAGCCCTTACCCGCACCCAGGCCCTGGTGGTGGCCACCGCGGCCGTATTTACGGTCGTCGCTGGGGTCTCGGTGGCTGCGGGCGCCCCCGATGTTGAGCGCTTCGTTGTCGCTGGCTTGGGCCTGGCCGCCTTGGCCGCCTTGGTGGGCGAATCGACCGAGCAGGTAGGTGAGCATCTCGGGCCCGGGCCCACGGGGCTCCTCCAGTCCACGCTGGGCAACATCCCCGAACTTCTGGTGGCCATCTTCGCCCTCCGCCTCGGCCTGACAGCCGTCGTGCAGGCGGCGCTGGTTGGCTCCGTACTGAGCAATGTGCTGCTCGTACTGGGCACAGCCTTCGTTTCGGGTGGGGCCAGGCACGGCCCCCAGCAGTTCCTACCCGAAGCCCCCCGGATGCTGGTCACGCTGCTCACGCTGGCCGTCGGTGCCCTCTTGGTGCCCACCCTGGCGGCTCACCTGTCAACTCCGGCCGCTCACCACATCGCCGCGTTGTCCGATACCGCGGCCGTGGTGCTGCTTGTGGTCTACGTGGCCAGCGTCCCCTTCTGGCTAGGCGGCGGCCCGGAGCCGTCCGCTCCCGCCCCCTCCAACCCGCACCGATGGCGGCTTGGCTTTTCCATCACGGTGCTCGCTTTGGCTTGCCTTGCCTCGGGGGCGGTCTCGGAATGGTTCGTGGACGCCCTCAAGCCAGCCACCCACTCCCTCGGGCTCTCGCAGGTCTTCACCGGCCTTGTCGTGGTGGCGATCGCCTCGAACGCCGTCGAGCACGCCACCGGCATCCGTTTTGCCTGGAAGGCGCGGCCCGACTTCGCCATAAGTACCATCCTCAATTCACCCCTCCAGGTAGCCCTGCTGCTAACCCCGGTCCTGGTGCTTTCCAGCCGCTACGTCGGGCCCATGCAGCTGACCCTGGTGTTCCCGCCTCTCCTGGTGGCGGCCTTGGCCGTCGCCATCATCGTGGTGGCCGTCGTCGTGTACGACGGAGAGTACTCCTGGCTGGAAGGCGTGGCCTTAGTGGCTCTCTACGTCATCGTCTCCGCCGCCTTCTGGTGGGGATAGCGGGCAGGACGGACTCACGGCACCACCACCTCGCCAGACGGGCACCCTGCTACGCTGGCCCGCCATGGGCAGCGCCATCAGCCCAGGTGATCCTTACCCCCTGGGCGCCACCTGGGATGGTTCGGGCACCAACTTTGCCGTGTTCTCCCAAAGCGCCCAGGCCGTGGACCTGTGCCTGTTCGCCGAAGACGGCCCGTCTGGCCACGAGACCCGCTACCGGCTGACCGAGGTCGATGCCTATGTCTGGCACGGTTACCTGGAAGACGTCGAACCCGGGGCCCTCTACGGCTACCGGGTCCAGGGCGACTACGACCCCGAGCACGGCATCCGGGCCAATTACGCCAAGCTCCTGCTGGACCCCTACGCCAAAGCGATGTCCGGTGAGGTCCGCTGGGATCCGGCCGTGTTCGGCTACGACCTCTCCAAAGGCGACGACCTGTTGGCGGACACCCAAGACTCAGCACCGTTCATGCCCCGCTCGATCGTGGTCGACACCACCTTCGAGTGGGCCGACGACCACCGGCCCCGTACGGCCTGGCACGACACGGTCATCTACGAGACCCATGTCCGCGGCCTCACCAAGCGCCACCCGGAGATCCCGCCTCACCAGCGTGGGACCTACGCCGGCCTGGCCCACCCGGCCATGATCGAGCACTTCCAGCGGCTCGGTATCACCGCCGTACAGCTCATGCCCGTCCACCAGTTCGTGGACGACTGGGCCCTGCAGAACAAGGGCCTGCACAACTACTGGGGCTACAACTCGATCGGCTACTTCGCCCCCCACAACGGCTATGCCTCTCGCCCCGGCCAACGGGTGGTCAACGAGTTCAAGGCCATGGTGCGTTCACTTCATGCCGCCGGCATCGAGGTCATCTTGGACGTCGTCTACAACCACACCGCCGAAGGCAACCGTCTCGGGCCCACCCTCAGCTTCCGGGGCCTCGACAACCCGAGCTATTACCGCCTCGACCCGGCCAACCCGCGCCTTTACTCCGACACCACGGGCACAGGCAACACGCTGAACGTGAGCAACCCTCACACCCTCCAGCTCATCATGGACTCGCTGCGGTACTGGGTGCTGGAGATGCACGTGGACGGCTTCCGCTTCGACCTGGCCTCCAGCTTGGCTCGCCAGTTCCACGAGGTGGACAGGCTTTCGGCCTTCTTCGACCTCATCCACCAGGACCCCGTCATCAGCCGGATCAAGCTGATCGCCGAGCCCTGGGACCTCGGCCCGGGAGGTTACCAAGTCGGCAATTTCCCTGTCTTGTGGTCGGAGCTCAACGGCCGCTTCCGCGACTCGGTGCGCGACTACTGGCGCCAGCAGGGGAGCTCCCTGGTAGAGCTAGCCCACCGGCTCACGGGCAGCTCCGACCTTTACGAGACGACGGGCCGCAAGCCGTGGGCCAGCGTCAACTTCGTCACCGGCCACGACGGCTTCACCCTGGCCGACCTGGTCAGCTACAACTCCAAGCACAACGAGGCCAACGGGGAGGACAACCACGACGGCTTCGACGACAACCGTTCGTGGAATTGCGGTATCGAGGGCCCCAACCCGGGCCCGGAGGTCAACGCCCTGCGCCGCCGCCAAGCCCGCAACTTCCTGACCACTCTCGCCCTCTCCCTGGGCGTGCCCCTGCTGCTCGGCGGTGACGAGATCGGTCGCAGCCAGCAGGGCAACAACAACGCCTACTGCCAGGACAACGAGACCTCCTGGTACGACTGGGAAAATGTGGACCGGGACATGCTGGCCTGGGCGCGGGCTGTCTTCGGCCTGCGCCGCGACCACCCCGTCTTCCATAGGCGACGGTTCCTGCAGGGGCGGCCTCTCCTGAAGACGCCCGCCGTCCCCGAGACCGCCGATATCGCCTGGTTCCGCCCCGATGGACGGCTGATGACGGAGCGGGACTGGGGCGTCGGTTACGCCAAGTCCCTGGGCGTGCTCCTGAACGGCCGGGTACCGGCAGGGCCAGACCGCCATGGCCGCCAGGTTCAAGACACCTCGTTCTACTTGGCCCTCAACGCTTGGGAGCAGGCGCTCGACTTCAAGCTCCCAGCCGCCCAGTGGGGTGGGCCTTGGCAAGTGGTGCTGGACACAGCTCTGGCCCGGCCCACTAACCACCCAGAGACGTTGGCGGCCAGAAGCACCGTCCAACTGAAGGGGCACCACTTCGTCGTGCTCCAAGAACGCAACAACCAGAGGCCCCACCCCCGCCACGCTCGCCGTACTACTGACGGCTGACCGGGGCCGTAAACCCATGGCGAGGCCCCGGGCCCGGGGGTCCGGCCGATAAAGCGCGGCGGCTGCTTGGGCGCCTCCGGGCCGGCTCGCTGGTGCAGGGCACAGGCGGAAAAGACGGAACCCTCCGAGGGTCACCACTTTGCGTACCTGATCTTAGCTACTCTTCGTGTTGCCACCTCATTGACCAGGGGGAGAACCTGAACCAAAATGGAGCAAGACAGATGACAGATACCGAGGAGATGAGCCCTGCCTACGCTCGCCACGTAGGAGAACGGCTACGCAACATCCGGCGCCAGCAGGGGCTCTCGCTCCAAGCCGTAGAGGAGCAGTCCGACCGCGAGTTCAAGGCCTCAGTGCTGGGCGCTTATGAACGCGGCGAGAGGATCATCTCCGTGCTACGCCTTCAACGGTTGGCGCGCCTCTATGGCGTACCCGTAGACCAGCTACTGCCCAAAATGACCGCCGATGCTGACTTCGGCTCTGAGGGCAGCGCGGACGCCGACCACAAGGGCCCGATCACGATCGACCTTTCCAGGCTCGAAAGCTTGGACGCGCCCGAACGAGAGGTCATCCGCCGCTACATCGGGATGATCCAGATCCAGCGAGGCGACTTCAACGGACGCCTTATCACCATCCGAGCCGAGGATGTGAAGGCGCTGGCTCGGGTGTTCGAGCGGGACGAGAGCGGGATGCGCACGCGTATCGACGAACTGGGCATCCGTATCTAAGGCCCACAGCACCGCCACCAGGCCGCGGCCCGGCGGCAAGCACGCTCGCTGCCGGCTGGCCACGGCCTTGCCGAGTACGAGCCAGGGTTCCCAGGCCCGTACGCCTTGGCACTAGAAAGTAACCATGAGCGGTCGTGAACCCGCACCGCCAGCCTTAGCCGTAGATGAGGTGGCTGACCACCTGCGGGAGACATTCAGCACCAAGTTGACCAGGCCGCTCCCGTGGCGACGCCGCCAACTGGACCAGCTGGTGCTGCTCCTGAGGCGAGAGTCCCAAGCCCTGACCGCGGCCATGGCCGCTGACTTGGGGAAACCCGAGACAGAGGCCTGGCTGACAGACGTCGCAGCTGTCCGTCGAGACATCGAAGGCGTCATCCGGCACTTCGAGACGTGGGCGGCTGCCCGGCCGGTCCGCGTGCCTTGGACCTTACGGCCAGGCCGGGCCGAAGTGGTACCCGAGCCGCTGGGTGCGGTCCTGGTTATCGGCCCGTGGAACTACCCCGTACGCTGCCTGCTGCTACCGCTCGCCTTCGCAATCGCGGCTGGCAACACCGTGGCGCTGAAGCCCTCCGAGCTGGCCCCGGCGACATCAGCCACCCTGGCCCGCCTGTTACCCCTCTACCTGGGTGAACAAGGCATATCGGTGGTCGAGGGGGGGCCAGACGTCGCCGGGGAGCTCTTGCGCCAGCGTTGGGACCACATCTTCTTCACCGGCAGTGGCCGAGTGGGCAAGTTGGTAATGGCGGCTGCCTCCCGCTACGCCACTCCGGTCACCCTTGAGCTGGGGGGCAAGAACCCTGCCATCGTGGACCGTAGCGCCGACATCCGCGTCGCCGCCCGCCGGATCGCCTGGGGCAAGTTCCTAAACGCCGGGCAGACGTGCGTGGCGCCCGACTACGTGCTCGTGCATGCCAGGGTGCAAGACCAGTTAGTCTCCGAACTGGTCCGCCAGATCGGCCGGTTTTATGGGCCCGACCCACGTACCAGCACTGATTTTGGCCGCATCGTCAGCGGCTCCCACATGGAGAGGCTCCTCGGGCTACTGCGCGACACCAAGGGGGAGCTCCGTGCAGGTGGAGCCTCAGATGGCGCGGCCCACTACATCGCCCCCACTGTCCTGTCCGGCGTGCGCTGGGACGACCCGGTCATGGGCGAGGAGATATTCGGCCCGATCCTGCCCGTTCTAAGCTTCGATGACCTGGACCAAGCCCTGCTCAACGTCAACCAGAGGGACAAACCCCTAGCGCTTTACATCTACGCCCGAGACCCTGAGGTCACCGACTCCGTCCTAGCCAACACGTCGTCCGGCTCGGTCTGCGTCAACCACAACGCCGTTCAACTCGGCGTACCTGACCTGCCCTTTGGAGGCGTCGGGGCCAGTGGCATGGGTGCTTATCACGGCCGGGCCGGCTTCGACACCTTCAGCCACACCAAGGCCGTCCTCCGCCGCCCCACCCGATTGGAGATCTTCTTTACGTACCCCCCGTACACCCGGGCCAAACGCTGGGCACTCCGCAAGTTTGTCTAGGCGCCAGACGAATGGTAGTTCGCGCAACTGCTAACACTACAAGTGGTTTGACAATGACTGTACGTATAAGCGCCCACTGACCTAGGTAGGACTGCACGTAGTGGTTAAATCGTACGAAATGGCTGTTCACAACATGACGCTCCACCAACTGGTTGCCCTCTCGGGCGTCCCGGCCAGCACGGTGCACCACTACCGGCGCCTGGGCCTACTGCCCGAATTGCAAATGACCGCGAACGGTCATTTCGAGTACACCGACCATCACCTGAGAGCGCTTCGGCTCATCCGCGAACAGCGGGACCGGTGCATGCCCCTGGGCCAGATCAAAGCGGCCATGCCGGCCCTGATCAAGGGGGGGCAGCCGACCGGGCAGCCCGCTGGCCCGGGCCTCGCTCGACCACCAGGCCAACCTCATGAAAGGCTGATAGAGGCGGCGTTCCACCTCTTTTCCGAGCCCAAGGGCTATTACTCGGTGACAGTGGCCGAGATTGCGGCCGCTGCTGGCATGGCCAAGGGCAGCGTGTACCGCCACTTCCCTTCCAAGGAGGCGCTCTTCACGGCCGTCGTCGAGAACCTGTGCGACGACACGGCCCACCGCTTCGCCCAGGCCGTAGCCGACCTGGGCGGCCCCGAGGGACTGTCCAACGACCCGGCCAAGACAGCAGTCGTGTTCGGCCGTCTCATCGCTCGGGCCATGCCCATCCTCTTGGAGCTAGGGGCCAGGGCGGCTCGGGGCGACTTGGCCAGCCAGATCCTGGCTGCCCGGGTGCTGCGTACCCTGGCCGAAGCCGCTGGCCGGCCCCTGTCTGAGGACGCCATCCCGGCCGGACTGCGGGTCATACAGGCCGCCTTTGCCACCGTCCTGCAGTGGGCCGTGGCGCTCGACTGGTCGCAGCCGCCAACCAAATACGCCCCCTAATACAACTTGCCCTCCAGCCCCTCGGGTCACGTGGGATGACCCGTGGGTCAGCCTTTGCACCAACGGTCACTGGAGGAGATCTTGATGACGGCACCGGCTGTTCAGGCACCGTCTTGGGCGGGCGAGGCAGTCGACGACCTCCCGCCTGAGCACCTGGTAATGGGCCGGGCCAGCAACGAGAACTTCCCGGTTGCCTCCAGGCTCTTACCGGCCCGCCAGCGGGCTGACCTGATGGCCCTCTACGGCTGGGCGCGTCTTGTGGACCAGCTGGGCGACGACTACCCCGGTGATCGCTTGAGCGCCCTCGATGAGGTCGAGCGCCAACTGAAAGCGGCCCTGCGCGGGGACCTGGCCGAGGCAGTTCACCCGCTGGTGGCAGCTATAGCCGGCTCGGTGCGGCGGCTCGGGCTACCCACCGAGCCGCTTTTTGACCTGGTGCAGGCCAACCGCCAGGACCAGCACGTGTCCCGGTACGCCAACTTCGACGATTTGGTCGGGTACTGCCAGCTCTCCGCCAACCCGGTCGGACGGATGGTCCTGGCCATTTTTGGCGTACCCACCGCCGAACGGGTCGCCTGGTCCGACAGCATCTGCACCGCCCTGCAACTGGTCGAGCACTGGCAGGACATCGCCGAGGACGCCCTAGCGGGGCGCGTCTACCTGCCCCTGTCCGATATGACCCGCTTCGGTGTCGAAGTGGGGCAACTATTGCCCCCCCGGACTGGGTACGTGGACCGGCGCCGCCGGGGGGCACCAGGAGGCGCCGCGGCCAACCTCAGAGCATTGGTCGCCTTCGAGGCGGCGCGCGCCCGTACCATGCTGGACGACGCCGGCCCTCAGCTCGTCGCCAGCCTGCGCGGACGCCTCCGCTTTGCCGTATCTGGCTTTGTGGCCGGGGGACATGCCGCTCTCGACCGATTGGCTCGACAGGACTTCGACCCCTTCGCCGACCCCGCTCGCCCGCCCCGCCACCGCTTCGCTGCCCACCTGGCCCGCCTCTTGCTGGCCACACCCCCCACAGCCCTACATGCCACCTCCAAAGCGGCGGCGCCATGAGCGCGGCCACGGCCATGGCCTACTCCCACTGCGAGCGCGTTACCCGGACGCGTGCCCGTAACTTCTATTACGGGATCCGCCTCCTACCGCCCCGCAAACGGGCCAGCATGTGCGCCCTATACGCCATGGCCCGCCGGATTGACGATGCCGGCGATGGGCCCGATCTCGAATGCCAGGACAGGCCCAGAGCCCCCTCGGGCCTCGAGCGGGCGGAGCGCGACGCCAAACTGGCGGAATTGGCCGAGATCCGCGCATCACTGGCCCTATTGGCTCGGGGAGCGCAACAACCCTCTGCCGTCCCGCCCGGAGACCCCGTGCTCGTAGCTTTGGCCGACACCACCCAGCATTTCCCCATACCCCTGGAGGCCCTGAACGAGCTGGTCGAGGGGTGTGAGTGGGACCTCTCGGGCCGGAAGTACGCCACCTTTGAGGAGCTGGTCGGCTACTGCCGCCGCGTGGCCGGCAGCATCGGGCGCCTTTCGCTCGCCATCTACGAGCCCACACAGCCGGCCGAGGCTGAGCCGCTGGCTGACGCCCTCGGCGTGGCCCTTCAGCTCACCAACATCCTGCGCGACCTAATTGAGGACCGCGACAGGATGGGCCGCGTCTACTTGCCGGCTGAGGACCTGGCTCGTTTTGGCATCGGCCCTGATCTGAGCGGGACCACGGACGACTTGACCGCCCTCATCTGCTTCGAGACGGGGCGGGCGAGCGAATGGTACGAGCGAGGCCTGTCGCTGCTCCCGCTGCTTGACTGGCGGAGCCAGGCCTGCACCGCCACCCTGGCTGGCATTTACCGCCATCTGCTCGACCGCATCCGCAGGGACCCGGCGGCTGTGCTGCGAGGCCGGCTCTCGCTCCCGCCCCTGGAGAAGGCGGCCGTGGCCGCCCGCGCCCTGGCCGGGCGGGCGCCGTGAGCGACATCGCGGTGGTGGGCGGCGGCCTAGCCGGCATCTCGGCCGCCCTCGCCTGCGCCGACGCCGGAGCCAAGGTGACCCTCTTTGAAAAACGTAGCCAGTTGGGCGGGCTCACCCGCTCGTTCAACCACGACGGGCTCTGTATGGACAACGGCCAGCATGTGTTCCTGCGCTGCTGCACTGCCTACTTGGACTTCTTGGACCGCATCGGTTCGGCGGGTGACGTCGAGCTCCAGGACAGCCTTCAAGTGAGCGTCCTACGGCGCCATCAGGATCCAGCCACCATCAGCCGGAGCTCCTGGCCGGCTCCCCTCCACCTGTCCAGGTCGCTCCTGGCCTACCGCCCGGTACCCTGGCAGCAACGCCTCCGCTTGGGCCTGGCCGCCGTGCCGCTCCGGAGGCTTGACCTGGACGACCCGGCCCTGGACGAGCAGACCTTTGCCACCTGGCTGAGCACTCATCACCAAACCCGGGCCGCCATCGGAGCGCTCTGGGACCTGATCTGCCTACCCACCGTCAACCTCCCGGCCGAGGAGGCTTCGCTGGCCATGGCGGCCAAAGTTTTCCAGACCGGTCTCCTGAGCGACAAGCGGGCCGGCGACATCGGCTGGAGCCGGCTTCCCCTGGGCAGGCTCCACGGGGAGCGTTCCGCCACCGCCCTGCGCAAGGCTGGTGTCGATGTCCGCAGGGGCTGCCCGGTCGACGCGGTCCGTCCCTTCTCGCCCCCTCCCGGAGCTCCCGAGAGCGCGGGCTTCGCCGTCCAGGCGGGCGGGACCGCTCACCGAGCAGACGGGGTCGTGGTCGCCCTCCCCCACCACCTGGTCGAGGCCGTGCTACCTGACGGCGCCCTGCCGGCAGGAGTGCGGCCGTCCCAGCTCGGCAGCTCGCCCATAGTCAACGTCCACGTGCACCTCGACCGCCGGGTCACCGACCTGCCCTTCGCCGCCGGTTTGGGCGAGGCGGCCCAGTGGATCTTCGACCGCACCACCTCTTCGGGGGCCACCACCGGCCAGTACCTGGCCGTATCGATCTCCGGTGCCGACCGCTACGGCGCCGTCCGGCCGGCCCAACTGGCGGACGAGGTGGTGGAGT
>JAKAWM010000050.1 GCA_021827285.1 Actinomycetes bacterium
CCGATGGTGGGGGCTCCCACAGAACCCCGTGACCGCTGGGAGCACCGGTTGACCGACATGGGGCCGTTTTGCGTGCTTGATGCGGCGGCGACCTGTGACCTGGATGCGGGCAAGATAGCAGTGACCGTGGTGAACCGGGGTGACGTGGAGCTGATGACGGAAGTGTGCCTGAGGGACGTTGCGTGGGCCGGGCAAGTCCGGGTGCGCGTGCTCACGGACGGTGGGCGCAAGGCCGGCGAGCTCGGGCTCAACCAGGTTCACTTGGAGGAGGGGTCCGAGGACGCCAAAGGGCCGCGCGTGAGGGTCACACTGCCCGCCCGTTCCTTCAGTGTCCTTGAAGGAGAGATTGACCCCGGCGTATGAACAATTCTGCCCACCCTGCCCCTCTCCTGAGAGCGAGGCCTGCCAGGATCGGCCTGGCTCCCGTTCCCCCCCGGGGCCAGGCCGTTACTTTTGCCGCCCTCAGCCCTCATCGGGGCCGCCGCAAGTTCGGAGTGGCGCTTCTTCTGGCCGCGCGCTCTGGCGCGGTTCTGACGCTGATGAGGGAACGCCGACCGTCGATACGGCTCGATTCGCCTTACAATGCAACGTCTTTTTGCCAGTACAGAATTCGGGTTCGGTGCGAGCAATCGTCGGCGCCAAGAGAAAGGGCAGAACCCGGAGGCCCTCGGAGGAAGCTCAGCTGGCTTTTTGGGCGCGGTGGAGAAGTTGCGACACCCGCTGCGGTGACAGCTTGCCCGCCAACGCAGCAATTACATCGCTGCTTTCGAGCAAGTTGACACCGATAGCCGCCAGCTCGGCCATGTTGGCCGCAGTTGCCTGGGATATGGCGTCGGTCACAGCCACCAGCCGGAAGTCCCTCTCGCTGGCCTCGAAGATCGTGGCGCGCGGGCAGTTCGGCAGGTTGCAACCAGCGACGACGAGCGTGCCGGCGCCCCAGCCCCTTAGGACGGCTTCCAGGGACGTGCCGTAGAAAGCCCCCCAGCGCGGTTTGAACATCGCGTACTCGCCCTCGCCGATCTCCTGGAGCCCTCCCGAAAGCAGTAGCTCATGGTCCAGCTCTGGAGCTCCGGGTGGCAGCAGCCCCGGCGCGACCTGGCTGCCGAGCGAGCCAGGGCCGACGACACGAAAGCCCTGACGAACTGCCTCCCGGCGCACGAGGTCAACATTGCTCCCGTCTGGCCGGTAGAGCCTCACGACGTGGACCACCGGTCGTCGAGCACCGCGGAAGGCCCTGGCAACCGCGGCCACCGCCGGGAGCACCTCGGTCGTGCCAGGCACCTCCAGCGCGCCGCCTCTGAGGAAGTCGCGCTGCATGTCGATCGTGAGCAGGGCGCTCCGAGCGAACCGGGGGGCCAGTTCGACCCCCGTGTGCAGCTGAGGCACAGGTACGCTCATTGGGCCAGGCCCTCGGCCGCACGAGCCATGAACCGCTCCTCGATCCGCCGCAGCGTCCTGAAATCGTCGATACTGAGCGTTGTCAGGTCCACCGGCTGACCGGAGACCTCTTCGAGGAGGTAGACGAACTCACGAGCGCCTCCCACTGCCGCTCCTCCATTGCCTTCGGCTGTTTTCGCGGCATTGGGTGTACGACGACATACTCGACGAGTAGGTCGGTCAAGTCAATCATGGCTGCCCTCCGCTGGGTCGGTGGGGTTCTCGAGGCGCCCGGGCACCACTTTTTCACCGGCCGTGTCGCGCTACTTGACGGGCCCGGCAAGAAGCGCTGCCCCTATCTGCTTAACCCACTCGAAAAATTGTCTTTCTTGCAGACCGAGCACGAACGATCCGACGACAAGGGGGGCAGCCGAGGGCGTGCCGGATGGGTAGGCCGCCTGAAAGACGGCGAACACCACGACCCCGATAACTGCTCCGGTGACAGGACGGCCGATGTGCCAAAGAAGTAGCGCGTTGGTCCATTCGCTCTTGCCGCGGGGGTGCTTTGACGCGTCCACCCAGTGTTCGTAAACACCTCTCAGGCTAATGGTGATCGCACCGACAGCTCCGGCCCAGGCGGACGCGATCGCCGGCAATGGGATCCCCGCTAGGGCGGAGTTCAGGTAACCCCGGGCCCAACAGTAGGCCAATGCAAGCAGCACAACGAGCCAAATCAGCGCGTACCAAAACGCGACGCGGCGTCCTATGGTCGGGCTCTCCAGGACCACGGCTCTAACGTACTCTTTGGAAAGGCGCGTCTCGTGGACCAGCGCATCTCCCTGTCGCAGCTCCAAGTCCAAACGAGCTGGTCAGAGGACTAGAGCGACAGCCACGGACACCCTCGGACGGCCCCGTCCGAGGGGCTGGCGCGGGGTTGGCGCGGGATTGAGGGGTGGCTGGCGTTAATTCCAAGAGGGCAGGACCGGTGCGTTCTGAGATCCGGTGGACCCCATCAGGCTGGGTCAGCGCACCGGGAAGCCGGCACCGCCGAGGCCGGCTAATGGCTCGCGCTTGCCAGCCGCGGCCTGGCGCCGCTGTGCTGCCCGTCGATAGTAATGGTGCGTGATCCCCGGCACGCCGCTACGAAGGCTACGCTTCGCCGACCTAGGGGGTTAGCTGGCGCGCACATAGTCGCCGTCGTCGTTGTTCAGATAGCCGCGCATCACTCGTCGAACGAGCTGCGAGAGGCTGAGGTCTTCGTTAGCTGCGCGGCGCTTGACCTGATCATGAAGATCGACTGGGAACCTGATCGCCACGTTCACTACATCTTCGTCTGCTGGACGTCTGGGCACTACGGCCACCTCCGCTTGCCTCAGGGGCTACAGGGACACACGACCTAAACTAATGGTTGAGAGTTTGACACTGGTGGATACCCGCACCATCCCCCATCGCTGACAGGCTCGGTGGCAGAATGTCCCTTGCGGACTCCGCTGACAAAGCGGACACGAACGTCCGATGGGCTGGGCTAACCAGGGAGCGTTTCCAAAAGATGCCAGACACAGGACCTCACGTACAGCTCGCCACCTTCTGTGACAAGGTTTTGGTGGAGCGCGACGGTGTGCTCAGCGTGATCCGAGCTATCGACCGCATCATGGTCGTCGCTGCGGGCCAAAATGTCCCAACCGAGATCCCGGAGGGTCAGAGGGTCACTCCGACGCTCGTCGTGTCGTTGCGGTCAGATCAAGCGACAGGGCGCCACACGGTCACCATTGATGGCGAGCAACCCGACGGGAGCCATCTTCCCACGGCCACCTTCGACGTCATGTTCGAGGGGGCAGACAGGGGCGTCAACGCAGTGATACCCATGGTCCTCGAGCCGCAGGAGGGTCTCTACTGGTTCAACGTGCGTCTCGGTGACCAGCTTCTGTCGCGCGTGCCGCTGCGAATCATGTACCAGCGTATGCCGACGGTCTCGTAACGAAGATGGTCTTGGTTCGCACGACCTCAAGTGCCGGTTCCCTGGTCGTGACCATGGCTGAAGCCGTTGTGTACAGCTCAACGCCTAACCAGGTCGTGGTTACCACGGTGCGTAATTCGTCGTCAAAGTGTTCACCGAGAACCGCAGCCTCTGCCAGAAGATGGTCTATCTGCGTCGCCAAACGCGTGCGATCGTCCCAGGTGGCTGCCACGAACCACTCTTCAAACTCTTCACGGCTGAGCTTTCCCGCCAGGTAGTGCGCAGCATGCTCGCGAATGTCCCCGTCCAGCTGGGTAGCTGTCATGCTTGTCATCGTAGCCATCATCGGCAGGAAGGGTTGGCGCCTTGATTCGACCCGTCAGGTCAGGCGAGTCCCCCCAGCCACCTTGCGGAACTTGTTCAATGAGGGTCGCTACTACGAACGTATGTGTGCTAATGAACTGCTTGCCGCGACCGAGGTCTCTCGCTTGGCACCCCCTGAGGCTGGCCAGCCACCAGGAACGACGAGCGAGACGGTCGCTTACTTTGATGCGACCCTTCGTCGGGTTGCCCTTGTCCACCAGTATCGACGTCCCGATGGCACTCTCGGCGGCTCTGGGAAGCCCGACCCCAAGCGTCTACTTCTAGACGACGTAATCCTTTACTGCTAGCTTGTGGAGCCGCGCCCGTGGCCTACTACTACTGATGTGGAACGGCCCGGTCAAGTCGGGCAGCGTGGAGCTTGAGGGGTTCCTTTTTCGGCGCGTTTGAACAACAAGGGCTGGGGTTCCTTCAAAACTGAGCAGTCGAAAGGGGTTTTCCCGGCGTAGGGTTGCCCAAGCGGGCGACCAGGCGGCGGACCGACTCCTCGTCGGGGGAGATCTTCTCGACGTCGGGGACATCCTCGCCGGGACGCAGGATCCCAGCTGAGATCGTGTTCTTGTGAACGCCCTTGCCCGGGCCATCGACCCGCGCTACCGCGCTCTTGTTTTGCTGGCAGGCTTTGGCGGCCTTCGCCTAGGTGAGCTGCTGGCGCCCAAGGCAAACGACTTCGACCCGGAGTGCGGGATTGTCCGAGTAGAGAAGCAAGCGGTAGAGCTTCGCGACGGCACGCGTATCGTCACCGCGCCGAAGACCGAAGCGATACGGCGCGTGGTCCACCTCCCAGCGGCTGTTTCTGGCGCCCTCTCCTGTCCTGGCACATGGAGAACTTCCCGCCGAAGGACAACGAATCAGCAGTGTTCACCGGCCCCCTGAGCGACGGCCTCCGGCGGGCAACGCTCCAGAAGGCCTGGGACCGGGCAAGGAGAGCGACGGGACTGGCGGAGGTGCACATGCACGACCTGCGTCATGCGGCGGGGACCTTGGCGGCGCAGACCGGCGCCACGACCCGCGAGGTCACGGCCCGCCTCGGTCACGCTTCGCCGGCGACAGCACAGCGTTACCAGCACGCGGCCGAGCGCCGGGACGCCCCGATCGCTTCGGCGTTGGAAATCATGCTCGACGCCCTACCTCGCGTCACCGAGAACTTGTCCACCGGCGTCCAGGACGGTACGGGCTTGTCGGTGGACGACACAAGAATTGTCCCGCGGGGTTGACGCGGGGTTGGGCCAGCGGCGGTCCTGTCTCAGGATCTCCCCACGCCGCCCGAGCAGGGAGTTTAGGAGAGCGAGCGACGGGAATCGAACCCGCGTTCTCAGCTTGGGAAGCTTTTTGACCCCCTTTTTCTACCAGCACAAACGTTCGTCGAACACCCTCTGAGCTGCTCGTCTGCTCCCCGTCGATACCCGTCGTTCCCCGTCGTTCCCCAGGGCTTCGGGCACGGATCGGGCACGGATCGGGCACGGGAAGAGCGTCCTAGGTGGCATAAGACAAGGCTATTCAGCCGGTAACCGGGGTGCGTAGTGGGCCGCTCCGGTGCTCATCCATGCGCTCTTCCCTCGGAGCTGGACGGGTCAGGGCTCGGCCCGTGGAGCCCAGTATCCGGGCTGCCGGCGGTCGTGGGCGACAGCGAGGACGTGGATCGCGTTGTCAGCGACGAGGTAGGGGAAGCGGCCTACGCGTTAGCGCCGCGCCTCCGCCAAATTTGGGGACCAGTGCGCCTGAGCTTGGCCAAGGCCTTGCCGGCTCAAGGGCAACGTCGACTGCGGCAACGAAGCGGGCCCCGAGGCTGGGACGGCGGCGCTCGTACCAACGAGCCGCCTCCGCGAGCTCAGCGGACGCCCCTGGCCCGAACAGAACACGGAAGCTCACCCGGTCAGTTCATGGTCGATGCGGCGGCGAACGCTTCCCTTGGACGGCGAACTGGTAGGGGAAAGCACCAGGCGAGCCGAGCTCGTCCAGGCCTGAGGCGAGCTCTCTTTGGCAGCGCACCACGCCCGAAAGACCGACACCGTGCCGGTACCAGCTGGGGAGGGGACCGAGTCACAACGTCAGGGTCGCCGACGCCTTCTATGTGGTCATCGCACGACGGCTCGGCATTGCCGTCGTCACCCCGCGATCCTCACCTTTGGCAAGTAAACCCAGGCCCATTTCCGACCAGCACATTCGTTTGTCGAACACCCTCTGAACTGCTCGTTTGTTGCCATCGTTGCCCGTCGTTACCTCCCCGTTCCCGACCCGTTGGGTCACGTTTACGAGGCGAGGTGGGCCGTCACGGCTTCTCTCCCCCCGTTCCCGACCCGTTGGGTCACGTTTGGGTCACGCCCTGGTACCCCCGTGGGTACGCCGGCAGGTGTTCGATTGCACCTCACAACCCCCGCAGCAGGTCGTCCAACGGGGCAGCGTGCCCGCCCGGCGCCGGCGCGGCAGACTAACGACTAACCTAAGGGCCAGTGGCCCGCACCATACACGTGCCGTACACCGTCGAGCAGGACGAGACCGGTTGGTGGTGCGCTCATGCCCCGCTGCCCGGCGGGGGAGCGAATGGCGAAGGCCGCACCCCGGCCGAAGCTGTCGCCGACCTGCGTCAAGCCCTGGACGGGTGGTTCAAGGAGTTCGGTGTGCCGGAGGAACTGAGTATTACCGTTCCCGACGTGGCGTGACACTTCCTGTCGTCCGCGGCGCCCGCGTGGTTGCCGCTCTGGAGAGAGCGGGGTTCGCTGTAGTCCGTACTGCTGGCAGCCACCACATCATGGCCCATCCTGATGGGCGCCGCACCAGCGTCCCCGTTCACGCCGGACGTGACATACGCCCGGGTACGTTGCGCAACATCCTACGTGACGTCCAGCTGAGCGTTAGTGAGCTGGAACGGCTGCTTTGACAAGTGGCTGACGCCACCATAGTCGTCAGTTCGGCTCCGACTGACCCCGCAGCATGTCGTCCAACGCGTCGTACGTCGGCGACGCGCCTACACCAGCTGTAGGTCGGCATCTACAGGTACTAGCTGGGACGGGGCAGGCGGTGTTACCGGCTCTCATCTGGAGCTGTCTGGTCAGCTGCCCGCAGGGACGCGGCCCCTGCGAGCGACATCAACCTGCTCGTGGATTTCGACACCGGCCACCAGGGCCTCGACCTGTTCGCCTTCGAGCGGGGGAGGTGGGGGAGCTCCTCGAGTACCCAGTCGACGTCAGGACCGAGGTCCGCCCGGTCGTCCGCGACGAGGTGGAGCCAGAAGCGGCCCCGCTCCGACAGGGCCGCTCCGAATGTCACAGCCCACGTCTCGCGCCGGCCTGTCCAACCTGGGACGCCAGCGCCGCTCGGCCTTGTCGTTGCCGACCTTGCCGACTGGGACCGGCCCAGGGAAGACCAGCAGGCCATAGCGCTTCTCCGGGAGCTGGCACTGTATGAGCCTAGAGGTGAATTCGGCATTGGACTGTGACGGAGCCGGTCGCGTTGTAGAACCCTCAAAACCCCACGGAGCAGGTCCTCCAGTGGGCCGGGGGCGGGCAGTCCCACGTCATCCCGGCCCTGCGGGGCAGGTACTGGTGTGAGCGAACAACAAACGCTGTGCCCAGAGGACATGGCCAAGCGCACAGCTCTGAATAGAGCCACTGCACCGGCATAAGACATCCCTCGAGCTCACCTTGGACGGCGAACTGGTAGGGAAAAGCACCAGGCGAGCCCAGCTCGTCCCAGCCCGAGGCAAACGACTTCGGCAGCGGGCCACGCCCGAAAGACCGACACCGTACCGGTACCAGCTGGGGAGGGGAGACCGTGATCCACAAGCAGCTGGGCAGGGGACCATGAGCCACAACGTCAGAGTCGCCGGCGCCTTCTACGTCGTCGTCGCACGACGGCTCGGCATTGCCGTCGTCGACGCTTCGCGCAGCCAACCTCCCCTTTCCTTGGCTTGATATAGCGGACAAAATGGGATAAATCACCCGTTAGCCATTCCCACGACCAATTGCTGTCTCACCCCCTTGGCAAGATAGGGGTCGGTGCTGAACGTCGGTTCCAGTGGCGCAACATCGGTTCACGCGAGCAGATGGTCTGAGCCGTCATCCCAATACCTGGTCTTTGACCTAGAAACGACCGGTCTTGGCAGCTCGTGCCGGATCGTCGAGTTTGCCGGCCTAGTCCTCGACCCGGCTCTTCGGTCCCTTAGCCTGTACGAGACGGTAATCAACCCTGGCGTCGCGCCAGGGCCGACGTGGTTGCACGGTTTGTCTCGCGAAGCACTCGAAGCAGCTCCGCATTTCCCTGGCGTGGCGGCAGATATCGAACGTCTGTTTCGTGATCGGATCGTTGTGGCACACAACCTCCGTTTCGACTGGTCAACCCTCCGGCGGGCCTTTCGGGCGCTAGGCGTAGAGGCGCCAGCAACGTCTGGCGGAGTCTGCACAGCGAAGGTGGCACACCACGCCATTGGTGGCAGTTGTGACCTGGCATCAATATGCCGACGGCTCGGAGTGGAGCACGCGACACCTCATCGAGCAGCTTGTGATGTTGTGGCCACGGCAGAACTTTTGCGAATTCTGCGCGAGCTGGCCCCGTCGGCGACACGCGGCCACCCGTGCCACTTGTTCGCCGGGGCGTGGCGTTTGCGGCGTTCCGTCCCGGCCCGTCGCCGGGACGCCGCACTTGGAGGACCCGGAAGAGGCGAGACCTGTGAGTGAAGCTTGGCGCCAGCTATTTGAGCCCGGTTCTGTTCTCGAACGGCAGCTCGACGCGTTGTGGGGCAAGTCCCCCGAGCGGGGAGGCGGGCACAGGAACATCCTGTTGCAGCACCTCTTTGACGCGATGGCGGCGGGAGAGCGGCTCTGGGACGAGTTCCTTCCTTACAGCCTGCGGTCGAGGCTCGAAGAACTCACAAGTCGGAACGGGCGGCGGTTCTTCGTGTGGCTGTGCGGGCTCCACGACCTGGGCAAGGCAACCCCGGACTTCCAGGGGCAGCATGCCGAGCTGGCAAGGCAGGTACGTTCGACGGGCTTATGGCTGGCAAGAGACCGTCCAGCCAAGGTGTGGCGTCACGAGCGGTCGAGCGGGGTCCTCCTACGGGCAGCCCTGAAACAGGCCTGGGGCGTCGGCTCAAGGGACCAGATTGCTTGGGTGTGGCCCTTGGTGGCTGGCCACCACGGCTTAGTCCCTTTGAGCGTTGACCCCAGGCCAATCGACCGAGAGGAGCGGCTGGGGCATCGGCCGGGCAAGTTGTCGTCGTGGGGGCCAGTCCAGGAGTTGCTGATCCACATTGTCACTACGGTGGCCGGCTGGCCGGATCTTGCCGCCGCTCGTCCATGCGCGGTTCCGACTAGAGCAGAACAGCTTGCCATCAGCGGGTTCGTCATCATGGCTGATTGGGTTGCCAGTGACGAGAGCCGCTTTGTGGGGGTCGACGACTGGGGCAAGGTCAGTTTCTCAGAGGCCCGAGTGCGGGCGGAGAAGGCGTGGACGGACCTGCGCTTGCGTCGGGGGTGGGGAAGTCTTGCGGCGCGCGGGCCCGAGCTGTTCGATCTCCGCTTTCATGGCACGCCAAGACCCCTCCAGACCTGTGTCCTTGCTGCCGCCAATGCGATGTCCGGCCCCGGGCTGATGGTGATCGAAGCACCGACGGGTGAGGGAAAAACTGAGGCGGCGCTTCTGGCCGCTGAGGTTCTCGCAGCGAGGTGGGGCTGCGACGGGGTGTATGTGGCGATGCCCACCCAAGGGACAAGTGACGCTATGTACACCCGCGTCGGAGACTGGCTCGGCACGTTCGGGGCCCCCCTTCCACTGGCGCTCCTGCACGGCAAGCGCTTGCTCAGCGAGGGGCGGCTCGCGCAACCCCGCGGTGAAGCTCAAGAGTGCGAGCCAGAGCTGGACCCCTATGGAGTAGCCGACGCACCGCCTTCGTACCGGTCCGTAGCCGAGGACGCGCAGCCAAACGAAGCGTTCGAGGCTCCGGCCGAATGGTTCTACGGTCGGTACCGGGGCCTTCTGGCTGCCAACGGGGTCGGAACAGTCGACCAGGCATTGCTCGCTGCAACTCGCACGAAGTTCGTAGCTTTGCGCTACGCCGGGCTCGCCGGGAAAGTCGTCATCTTCGACGAGGTGCACGCCGCCGACTGCTACCAAACCGTTTTCCTGAGCGAACTGCTCTTCTGGCTCGGTAACGGGCGAACGCCCGTGGTGCTCCTTTCTGCCACCCTCCCCCCCTCTCAACGTCAAGAGCTAGTCGACGCCTACATAAGCGGTGCTGCCGTCGCTGCCGCAGTAGCCCTCTCGCCCATCCCGACCCCTGACGGTTATCCGTACGTGCTGACCGCGTGCGCGACCAAGGCACCTCAATACGCGCTGACCTCCTCTCGCCCGTGGCGGGAAAGCGCTCGTTTCACCGTTTCGATCCTTACGGAGGACAAGGGCGACGGGCCGGGTAGGGCCCTCGTCGACCGGCTCGATAACCGTCTCGCGGAAGGCGGTTGTGCTCTGGTGATCCGTAACACGGTTCGACGGGCCCAGGAGACGTTCCTCGACCTCAGCGCCCCCATCG
>JAKAWM010000051.1 GCA_021827285.1 Actinomycetes bacterium
CCAGCGGCCTCTCTTTGTCATTGATGGCCACCGCCGTGTGCGAGGCCTTGTGGGGGTCGACACCGATAATTACTTCCACACCAGCTCCTTTTTCTCGACGGGGAAGTTGGGGCCGCTGCGGGCATGTCTGATTACGGTGACGGCGCTCGCGGCTCTTTTGAGCCACACCACGGGCGAGACCCGAGGGCCGGCACCTCGTTCTAAAGCCAGGCTGCAACCAGTCGGCAGACGGTTCGAGACCTAGCCCATGGGACCTCTCAACGCTACGGCTCGGCCATAACGCCTACAAGCATTATGCAATCAGACGGTGATGCGCTCACGGACGGCGGCTAGATGCGCGACAGAATCGCGAGACGCGGCGGTCCGCGCCCCTCTGCGGACTGAGGCACACTGCCTGGGTCCGTGCAGCTGCCGGCGCCGGGCGCCGAACATCGCCTGTAGCTCCACCTCGAGCCCGGGCCAAGGCTCACCGGGGAAGACCAGGGCGGCGGACCGCTGTCTTTCCGCGACGTCCGCGCGGCTCAAGGATGTATGAGTTTGCACCCTTGTCGCCCTACATCTATGCAGGGTCTCGCATGCGCATTCAGGGGTCCATAATGGGGCTTGGTTTATGGCAATTCGCACTTTCCATGGCACACCCATGGCACAGCCCCAGGGATGCGTGGCCGTCCATCGGCGTCCACACAATTCATCTAGCTTGTAAAACACGTCCATGTTAGTCCGTATACGTCCGCCAAAAGGGCCTGCAAAGCCCTGTACACCAGTTCGATTCTGGTCGCCGCCTCCAGCGTCTCTTCACGCTAGGCTCCCCGGTGCTGGAGCTTCGCAGCGAGCTGGGCCGCAGCTCGGTAACATCCAGTCGCGCTGCGCTACGCCGCCAGGCTACGGCCACCCGTCTGGACATCCATCGAACGGGAGGAAGCCCCATTGTACAACTCTCCGGCAGAGTTGTACAATGGCTCTCGTGGCCACCATGAACGTCAGTGACGCCCGGGAGAAGCTCGCCGAGGTGATCGACGCCGCCCAGTCTGAGGCCATCGTGCTCGAACGCTACGGGCGACCGGCCGCGGTCTTGGTGAGCATGCAGCGATACGAGGAGCTCCTCGACGCGTTCGAGGATGCAGAGGATGTCGCCGCGTTCGACGCGGCGATGGCCGAGGAAGGCGACAACATCCCCTGGGAGCAGGTCAAGGCCGACCTCGGCTGGTCGTGAGCCGTTATCGGGTCGAGGTCCGCCCCGCCGCGGTACGGGCGCTGCGCAAGCTCGACCCCGGTCTTCGACCGCGGATCGAGGGCGCCATGGCTCTCCTGGCCGAAGACCCCCGGCCTCCCGCATCGCGGCCGCTCAAGGGTCGTCCGGGATACCGGGTGCGAGTGGGCGACTATCGGATCATCTACACCGTCCGAGACGACGTGCTGCTCATCGTGGTCGTCACACTGGGCCACCGACGAGACGTGTACCGCTGAGCGCAGAACATCGAACTATCATTCACGATCAGAAATCCGGCCAGCGCCTAAAATCGCCGATTACGGAAAAGCCGCTGAGCCAGTTGCACTTTGGAGCGGCTGGTACAGAATATCCCTGTTCCGTCTCGGTATTCTGGCGGGCAATATGGTGCGGGTGACTGAAGCGAGAACTACCACAACATCGGGAACATTCAGCGTTCGAGCGCCACTTGCCTCCACTCCGGCCGTTTTGAGCGGTCAGCGACCAGGCTTACGATCCTGCGGTGCATTAGCCCAGGGCCGGTACCCACCCCAATGGCCGTCTCTATCACCTGGGGCTCACCGAGCTTGTGGGAGAGGCGGGCCTCAAGGGCCCGGACCTGTTTGGAGAGGTGAGAGCTCTGGGCTCGAGCGTTCTCCAGTTCTGCCCGTAGGGAAGCGGAGGTCACCCTGGCCGCAGAAGTCATGTCGTTGGCGCTGAAGGTGGCCGCCTGGGCCATCTTGAGCTCGATGCTCGCCCTGAGGTCGGCATGGTCGTAGATGAACTTGCGGCCGACACTGCCGCCCGGCTGCGCCCCATAAGTTCTGCGAGCACCTCGATCGGGATGCCGGCGTCGGCATGACGCTGAGCAAAACTGTGGCGGAAAGAATAGACATGAATGCTCGAGCGGTCATACGGCTCGCCGTCTTCTCCCGTACTACGACCTGGCCAAGCTGCTCCGCAAGGAGAACCTCGTCCCGATAGTTCCTGTCCGAGCGTCCCGGAAGGCGGGCTACGTGGCGTTATCAGTCAGGGATCTCCGCTAGCTCGTCTGGATACACGATGTCGATCTCGCTGATCGATTGCGGGAAGGCGGACCGGTTGTTCGTCAAGAACCGGGTGGCGCCGGCACCAACCGCAGTGGCGAGATGGACGGCGTCTGCCGCTCGCAGGCCGTAGGCGGCACCCAACGCGGTGGCAAGTTCGGCGGTGGCCTTGTCTGTGGGAAGTAGATCTAACCGGCCCAGCAAGGCGCTCAGTTCGTTGAACTCCTCGGTGGCGTTCTCGCGCAGGGGTTTCGTCAATATTTCGGGCACTAAGAGTACCGAGCCAATTCCGACGCGACCTTCTACTGGCTCGACCGGGAAGAGTGCCCGGACTCGCCGTCCAAGATCGTGGCTGGCGACCGCTGCATAGATGAGTACGTCGGCGTCGAAGGCGTCCATGGTCGACGGCCCTAGCGGCCCCGCGATCGGGCGGCGTGTACCTCCTCGGTCAAGGCCTCGGCTCTTTCCTTGCGCAGCGCGGGCTTGGCCGACAGACGCGATCGTCGCCCCTGTTCGAGTGCATCGCGGACCCTGTTGGCCACTGCCAAAGCTTCGTCCGCCCGGCGCGTTCGCAGGGCGTCGGGTCGCACCAACACAGCTGCGGGCTTTCCGTGGCGAGTGATGGTGACCTCTTCGCCGGCGTTGACCCGGTCGAGGAGCTGGGGGAGTGCCGCCCGGGCCTCGCTGACGCTCATGCTCGTTGGTGACATCACACCGATTGTACATGGCAGTATGTGACTGTACAAGTAAAGAGACTGTCACCAAAGGCTCATCAAGTTCGTCCCCGAACGACGCCGAGGCCGCGCCCCAGAACGCCGGATGGGCGACGCTGATCCGATCAACGCTCGCCATCAAGGGCGAGCTCGACCTGGGTTAGGTAGCCCTTGAGGGGGTCGTGGCCGGGGATTACGAACCTGCCTGGTGATCCGTCCCAGCCGGAGGCGCGCAGCCCGTCCATGGCTTCGGCGATCGACGAGGCGAGGGTTACGCGTATTGGCTCGTCGAGGCTCTTTGAGTGAGCCACAACCAGTGCTGCGCCGACGCCGCCGCCCCTAGCTAGGCGACCAACGGGGAAGGAGACATCGCTGACCGGTCCGACGTCTGGCGCAAGCAGCAATAGGTCCACCACGACGGCGTCGGATCCTTTGGACGGGAGGATCTCCACCAGCCCTGGCCGCTCGCGAACCTGCTCGATCCACTCGCTGCGAAGCTCGTCCACAGCCACGATTATCCGAGCCGCATGCACGCCACCAGGCACGGGCTCACGGCTCGTCACTGCCAGCGGTAGGGAGGCACCTCAGGGTGGAGGGCCTGCCCGGCCTTGGAAATAGCGAAGTGGTACTCGCTGTCGTGGAACGTGGCGTGAACCCACCGTCCGCCCTCACGGTGAGTCAGGACGACATCCGAGTTGGAAGCGCTGGTACTGATCTTCCACGACGACCCTCTGCGGTCGTCTTCATCGCGGACTCGGAACCAGATTGCCGAGCCCGCTGGCCGCTCGTCGTGTTGGCCTGATCGCTTCTTGGACATCGCCGTACAGACTGCCAGTCTCTAGTCCGATTCCAGCCAGCGGTACCCAAGCGAGGCTCACAAACCCGCCGACTCTGACGTCGTCCGGCGACCACGACGGCGTACTCGCGTGCCCCCAAAGGTTCCGTCATAGTGCCCCACTAGCGCGACGTCCGCTGCGTCCCAGATCGGCGGCTGTTCGTCCGCCGATCTACTCCTCGGCCCAGCCGGCGCGAGCAAACGGCCGCCTTGGACCGGCTGTTCACGCAGCCGGCGGCGGCCGCCGAGCTGACGGGACGAATGGTCGGGGAGCCGCTGGCCGCGATGATGCGCAATGATCATTTGCGGGTGAACAGGACGAAGCCAAGTCTGTGGACATTGTCTACGGTCGCCTGTTACCATTGTCAACGTGGCCCGGGAACGCCACCAACGGAAGCAGGTGGAAGCAGCCCTTCGGTTCGCCGAGGCTGAGGGCTGTCAGATTGACGTCCTCCACTCCGGCCACACGTGGGGCCACGTCGTAGCTCCCAACGGTCAGAGCTTCCGGGTATGGAGCACCCCGAAGGACGCGGACGTGGCCGCCAAGATGATCCGCCGCTTCGCTTTGAGAAACAAGGAGACACCGAAATGAAGAGCTTTGCGTTCCGGATCCGTCTGCGCGATCGCCTCACGGATTCTGACGCAGACCGCCTCTACGAGGGCATTAATGAAGAGGTCGCGGTCGAGGAAGGGCCAAAGGGCCACTTCGTGGGCTTTGAAGGCGAGGCAGAGTCATTCCTGGACGCCGTGCTCGATGCGATCAAGCAGGTAATCGCGCTTGGCTTCGAACCCGTAGCTGTCGAGGACGAGCTCGTCTCCATGGCGGACATCGCCGAGCGGGCTGGCCGTACCCGTCAGTCGGTGTCGATGCTGGTGAGTGGTCAGCGCGGTCCCGGCGGGTTTCCCCGACCCGTGGCCGGCAACGTGCGCAGCCCGCTGTGGCACTGGGCGGATGTCGCGGCATGGTTGGAGAACGAGGCAGGAGGCGGTGCGGATTTCGAGGACCGGCTGCGGACCATCGCCTCCATCAACGGCGAGCTTGCGAACCGAGTTCTGGCTCGAGAGCATCCCCAGGAACTGAAGCGCATCCGACAGCGCCTCGCCGGCTGAATGAACGGGTGCTCGGGCTGCGTCCCAATCACCCGCGACGCCGTGCCCGTCAACGACCATCTCCGACCACCGTTTACCCGCAGGCCGCCCCTCACCCGCGCCTCGCAGCCCCTCGCTGGGCTCCCCGCAAGCCCCTAACCAGGGAGTATGCGGATACCAGAAAGGGCGAGACCGGCCCTACTGGCTCGATGCGATCCCGAGGAAGACGACGATGGCACGATTGAGGCGCACCACATCGGCGTCGTCAAGGATGCCCAACTGATCCCCCAGTCTCGTTCGTCGAACGGTCGTGAGCTTGTCCACCATGAGGTGGGAGGTCTCCCGCAGCCCGTTGGTCGCCGAAGCCACGATTGTGAGCCGGAAAAGAGGGGCGTCTGTTGGGTCCGTCGTGAAGGGGCAGATGGTGACCGAGTCGGTGTCGAACCGGTCATCTTGAACGATCGCCGCCGGGCGCGGCTTGCTCGCGTATTCAGCTCCACCGGCGACGGTCCAGATCTCTGTTCGCCTCACTCCTCGGGCCAAACCGAGACCGAATCGACGAAGTCCTGGTCGTCTTGGGCGTGCCTGCTGGCCGCTACTGCCTTTGACTGGCGGTGGGCCTCGTCTGCGAACCCTGGAGCGCGGTCGTCAGGCACCCATATCTGGACTGGGCGTAGGCCCTGCTCCCGCAGCCTCGCTCGGTGCTCCCGTACTCGATGACGCGAGCCGGTACCCGACATGGTCCACCTCCGTTACATGTAACGATACCATGCCAACCTACCGGAGAGAAGTGCAGAAGGCACGCTCGCTGAAATGTCACGCTCGGATGGCGAGACACGCTAATTCGGCGCTCGGGCGCGTCGGCGCCATCGACCGCTTGGCCACCGCCCACACGTGGGTGGCCTCCTTGGCCCTGCTCATAGCCACGTAGGCCAGCTCACGACCACCCCCGTCGGCGAAGAGATGGGTCGGGCTGCGAGTTGACGTCTGAACCAAGGTGGACTATCTTTGTCGTACAGACAAACAGACTAGCCACATGATACAGCCACGCCGCTCGCGGCACCTCGGCAATGGCCTCGAAGCAACTGGTGAGGACCATCTCTCTCAGCATGGGATCCGCCGCGGAGACCGCCAGCTGATGCTGGAGATGAACCGCAACTTGGTGCTCAACGTGCTCCGTACCGGTGCGGCGTCCCGCGCGGAAGTTGTCAGGCAAACCGGTCTCAGCCCAGCCACCGTTTCGCTCATCGTGTCGGAGCTGGTCGAGAGCGGGCTTGTCAACGAGGTTGGGCAGGGGAAGTCAAGCGGCGGGCGGCCCCCCGTGGTGTTGCGCCTGGACGACGAGCGGAACAACGTGGTCGGGGTCAAGCTGATGCGCCAGGGCATATCGGTCGCGGTCACCGACCTCCGCAGCGAAGTGCTCTACTCCGAGCTGGCTCCGCTCACCCTTGGCAGGTCCAGGAGGCGAGAGGCCGCCGGTTCGCAAGGCGGGTTCGACGGGCAGACGGTAGGCCCGGGCCCAGTGCTCGAAAGCGTCTCGGTGGCCATCGAACGGTCGGTCGCCAGAGCAGGGCTCGGGCTGGACCAGGTCGTAGGAGTTGGCATAGGCCTGGCCGGGCTGGTTCAACCGGGAACGGGAGTCTGCCGGTACTCTCCGCCTTTTGGCTGGGAGAACGTCGCCGTCGCGGCCCCGATCTCCGATAGGTTGCGGCGCCCAGTCCTGGTCGACAACGACGTCAACACGCTCACGGTCGCCGAGCAGTGGTTCGGGCGAGGCCAGGGAGTTGACAACTTCATAGTGGTCACAGTGGGCGAGGGGGTCGGTGCGGGCATTGTGGTTGACGGGAAGCTCTACCGGGGTGCCGGGGGTGCCGCCGGGGAGATCGGCCACATCCCGCTGGCTGACCAGCCTGCTCCCTGCCGCTGCGGCAACTCTGGCTGCCTGGAAGCCTTGAGCTCGGACGACGCTGTCCGGCGGTATGTGGCGGAGGCACTGGAGCGGGGGGAGCAGAGCGCTCTCGCCGGCAAAGATGACCTGTCCATGGCGGCGCTACGTCATGCCGCCGAGGCGGGAGACCGCGTGGCCATCGAGGCCCTCGAGAAGGCGGGCCGCATGCTGGGGCTGGGGATAGCCGGCCTGGTCAACACCCTTGACCCCAGGTTGGTGATCCTCTCGGGTGAGGGCACGCAGGCGGGCTCTTTGCGATCGGACGCGGCACTCGCCGTGATGAGGCAGCGGTCATTTGCCGGCATCGGGAGGAAAGTGGACTTTGTTGTGGACTCGACCGACGACGTGGCATGGGCAAGAGGAGCGGCCTGCATCGTACTGGGTGAGCTCTTCAGCCCGCCCATTCGTCGTTCGATCGAGCTCACACCCATCCCGAAGCGGCCAAGTCGCGCCTTCGCTGACCGGGAACCATCGCCATGACCAGCAGCGGGTTCTCTAGCCAAGCACGAAGCCAGCCGGCAAAACCCGCTCAAACCAGTGTGCACGCCATGCTCGCCCACCAGGAGCCGTCCGGCGCGTTCTTGGCTTCGCGCGACTTCGCCCCTTACCACTACTGCTGGCTGCGCGACGGCTCGTTCGTCGCGTTTGCCCTCGGTCTGGCGGGAGAGCAGGGGGCGGCCGAGCGGTTTCATCGCTGGGTGGCCCGGTCCATATGCGGGATCTCCGGGTCGGTCCAAGAGGCCGTTAGCCGCCGTCAGGCCGGGGGGTCGAACGTAGTGGGCTCCATGCCGCCTGCCCGCTTTGCCGTTGACGGCGCAGTGTGCCACGATGACTGGCCCAACTTTCAGGTGGACGGTTACGGCACATGGCTCTGGTCTCTCTGGGAGCACATCAGCCGGTTCAGTTCTGACGGCCTGATCGACGAGCTGGCACCGAGCGTGGAGCTAGCCGTTGCCTATCTCGAGGCCGTGGGCCTGGACACATGCTTCGACTGCTGGGAAGAAAATGCTGACGCTGTCCACACCTCGACTCTCGGCTGTGTCTATGGGGGCCTCCGGGCCGCCGGGTCTTTGCTTGGTTCGGATAAAGCTTCGCGGCGCGCCGACGACGTGCGGGGCGTAATTGAGAGCCAGATGACGTTGGAGGGCAGGTTCGTGAAGTCGAGCGTCAGCACCGATGTGGACGCCAGCCTGTTGTGGCTGGCCGTCCCCTTCGGCGCCACAAGAGCCGGGTCTCCGGCCAAGGCCACCACAGCTGAGGCAGTTGCGGAGAGCCTGGTCCTCGACGGGGGGACCAGACGCTACCCCGGAGACACCTACTACGGTGGCGGAGCTTGGCCGCTGCTCACCGCCTGGCTCGGCTGGTACCGCAGCGCAACGGGTGACCTCGCCGAGGCACGGCGCTGCCAAGCGTGGGTCGAGGCGTGCTTTGACCCCTCTGGCCGGCTTCCCGAGCAGTGCGGCGGCCGCCAGCGCGATGCCGCCTCCTACAACTACTGGGTCGCTCGCTGGGGACCGCCGGCGGCCGACCTCGCCTGGTCCCATGCTATGTACTTCGTGCTGTGGGACCAGCTCCAGGACCAGGCAGTACTCCCGTCCCCGGGCGACGGCCTCCCCGCCGCCCGGGCGGCTGCCCCTAACCCTCCCATCCAATAAACCAACCACCCCTCGCGTAACCGAGGAGAGCCCGAGAAAGAAAGGGGCTGAAATTGAAACATACCAGCTCAGCAAACCCCAGGCGCCGGAAGGCCTCCCTGATCGCCGGCGCTTGCGCCTGCGCCCTCTCCACCATCGCAGGCGTTGGCCTTACCGGCGTGGCCTCGGCCGCGCCCGCCACCGTCACCTTGCATTTCCTCAACGCCTACAACTCCGTGACGGAGACGCCGGTGATGAACAAGATCGTCATCCCCATGTTCGAAAAGGAGAACCCGGGCATCAAGGTGGTGGACGAGACCGTCCCCTACAACGGGATGCTCCAGAAGTTCATCGCCGAGGCTGCTGCCGGCAACCCGGCCGACCTTATGCGCTCCGACATCGCCTGGATGCCCGAACTGGCGTCGCAAGGGGTCCTGCTCAAACTGTCCGGCCTAAAGTGGTTCGCCCCCATCAAGGCCGCGGCCCTGCCTGGTCCCCTGTCCACGAACCGCTACGGGGCGTCCTACTACGGGGTGCCGGACGACACCAACACCCAAGTGCTTTTCTGGAACAAGGCCGACTTTAAGGCGGCCGGCCTCTCGGGGCCTCCGACTACGCAAAACCAGCTATGGAACGACGCAAAGATATTGACGGTGCCCTCCAAGGGCCAGTTCGGCCTCGGCGTGGACAGCACCGATATCTGGAACGTCGGGCCGTACGTCTGGAGCGGTGGGGGCCAGTTCACCGACCCTGGCTACCACCAAGCGAGCGGGTACATGGACAGCGTGGCGACCGAAGCAGTCCTTAACCAGCTCGTTACCATGGACCAGGAGGGCTATATTGGCTCCGACTTCAAAGGCGGCGCCGGGGCGGTCGGCGGTGAGACCGGCTTCTCCAAGGGCGAGTACGCCATGCTTTATGACGGCCCCTGGGGCGTGAACACCTACAAGACCTCCACACCCCCGTTCAGTGACTACGGCCTGGCGCCCCTGCCCGCGGGCCCGGGCGGCTCGATCTCGGTCGTGGGCGGCGAGGACCTGGCCATCGCCGGGAACGGCCATCACCTGGCTGACACGATCAAGTTCGTCCAGTTCCTCACGTCACCTTTCGCCCAACTGGCCATGGCCAAGGCCGGCGACATGGCCGCCTACAAGCCTGACGCCGCCCAAGAGGTGAAGAACAGCCCGTGGCTCGAGATCTTCACCCAACAACTGCTCACAGCCAAGGCCCGCCCGGTGGCCGCCGGTTACCCCGCGATGGACGGCGCCTTCTCGAACGCCCTTTCCGAGGTCCTGGCTGGGAAGGCGTCTCTTTCCAGCGCGATGCAGACCGCGGCAATCCAGGGGAACGCCGCGCTGGCTACCAAGAGTTGATCACCACAGCAACGCTTGAGCGGCGCCCGGCCTCCGAGCCGGGTGCCGCCTTGCGGCGCCCTCCTCGCTCCCACCGGGCGCGGCGGGCCGCCACGCCCTATCTCTTGCTCCTGCCGGCGGTGGTCATGTACGTCATGTTCACCGTGTACCCCATCTTCAGGCAGTTCGAGATCAGCTTTTTCAACTGGCATATCTTGCCGGGCGCCTCGAACCCCTTCGTGGGCTGGTCCAACTACACAGCGATTTTTCACGACCCCGTGGTGCGCACGGCGGCGCTCAACTCCCTCCTCTACGTCGTCGTCACCGTGCCGGTCCAGATGGCTCTCGGGCTCTTCGCCGCCGCCCTGTTGACCGACCGCTTGCCCGGGTCGGCGTTCTGGCGGGCGGCGGT
>JAKAWM010000052.1 GCA_021827285.1 Actinomycetes bacterium
AAAAAGCCCAAACGCTCACCTGCCTCAACCGCGGGGCGAGTCATGATGATCCGCTCGACAGACTTGGCCTGCAGCGCCTGAACGGCCAAGGCCACGGCCAGATAGCTCTTGCCCGTACCCGCAGGGCCAATCCCAAAGGTGACTATGTGGGACAAGATGGCATCGACGTAACGCTTCTGGCCGCTTGATTTTGGCCTTACTGACCGGCCCCGAGCGGAGCGTAGCACCTCGGCAGTAAGCACCTCGGAGGGCCGCTCGTCCGCCCGGATAATGTCCACAGTGCGGGCAACCACTCCTGGATCGACCACCTGGCCGTGCTCCAGCAAGAGCTTCAGTTCGTCCACGAGCCGCGCCACCGTGCCGGCTTCGTCCCCGTCAATGTTGAACTCGTTGCCGCGGGCCATGATCCGGGCGCCGCTGAAGGCCTCCTGCAGAGAATGCAGGTTCTCGTTGAGAGGGCCCACCAAGCCTGCCATCAGGTGGTTCGGGACAGTAACGGTTATCGGCACGTGTGCCTTACCAGCGTAGCGCCCCAAAGCGCAAGGAGGTCACCCTGGTGGCCACCCGAGCCGGCGCCCGCCCAAGATATGCATGTGCAGATGAGGCACCTCTGCCCCTGAGCCTGGGCCAACGTTGAAGACCAGCCGGTAACCACCCTCGGCGATCCCCTCGCGCTGGGCCACGGCACGGGCCGCGACGAACATCTCGGCCAGGACCATGGCGTGCTCGACGCCCACCTGGGACGCATCAGTGATGTGCTGGCGAGGAACGACGAGCACGTGCACCGGTGCCGCCGGATGGTGGTCAAAGAAGGCATAGGCCAACTCGCTCGAGTAGGCCTCCCGCGAGGCGGTCTCACCTGCCACCACGCGGCAAAAGGTACAAGCGGCGTCGAAGCCGGCGCTCACCGGCCCGGCTGCCCTGCTTCGTCCCCGTCGACGCCAGCGACTGCCCCGTCGACGCCAGCGCCTGTACCGAAGTCCCCGTCCGGGTCGTTGGCCAGCGGGCCAGACGGCGGGGCGTCACCCGGTCTGCCGCGACTCTGGCGGTTGTCCCTATCCTGGTGGCCAGGCAAATCGCTGTCGGGCTGGGGGGTCCTCGGATCAGGGTAGAGGTGTTCGAGGGTACCGGGCGTTATCCGGGCACGTTCGATGAAGGCATCCACCTCTTGGGCTTGGAGCCGGATAACCCGCCCCATCTTGTATGCCGGGAGCTGCCCTTCGTCGATGAACCGGTACAAGGTCCGCAGCGTGACACCCAAACGTGCACAGGCTTCCGGTGTGCCCATCCACTTGATCGGTTCGGTCACCGATCAATACTTTAGCAAAAAAGCGTGCCTCTCGGTGACTTTCATCAAATCTGGGAGGGCTCCCAGCTCGGTAGCTGGTAGCGTCCCGCCACGGGCGCCCATGCTGAAGCCAGGCGTTGAGACGCCTCTAAAGCCTGCTTCGAGGCCGCCATAGCCTCCTGGTAGTGCAGGTCATTGGTTGGCCCGCCGTAGCACCCCGTGGCCTGAAGGTCGACGAGCCACGCCTGAAAGTCCTCGCTGGCACCGAGCGCCCTAGTATCGGCTGTGACCAGTTGAACGCCGAGAGCCCGGCCGCCCGTCCAGGAGCCGGCGGACAATTTGCCCCGCGCCTGGGCGAGCACGGATTCGTACAAACTGATAGCCCCGCCCACCTGCACCACGAGGGCCTGACGGTATTCAGCACCCGGCGCGCTCAGCCGGCAGGCACCTGCCACCGCCCCTCTGGTCCACCCGCCCGCCCTTGCACTTGCCGACAGGAGGCCGGCAAAGGTCGCCACGGCGGCGGGCGGCTGGCGAGTGGGCGGCTGGCGAGTGGGCGGCCGCCCAGTGGGCGGCCGGCTGAGGGTCCCCTTACCCACCCCGCTCGGCCCGGACCGGGGCCCGAGCCCGAGCCCGGTACCGAGCCCCGCCCCGAGCCCGAACCTCAGACCAATGAGCACACCTGCCCCCACCAGGCCCGCCGCCAGCAGTAAGGCCGATGCGACCAAGATCACCCGCCTTGTCCGTCCCGGCTTCGGTAACCTCAGCTCTGGAACGACTTCGGTGCTCATCTCAATGGTGGCGGGCTGTTCGGCCAAAATCTCGTGAGCCTTCACCCCGCCGGCGGCCCCGTCCGTACGTCGCCCACCGGCCCCGTCCGTGCGTCTCCCGCCGGCCCCGCCGTCAGCGCCCCGGCTTGTAGCCCGACTGCTAGTGCCCCGGTTGTCAGTGCCCCGGCCGCCGGCCTCGACGCGGTCATGCCCTCGATGCTCCGCGACGGCAGGGTCCCACCAGCGCTCTGAGGATGGGTCGAGCAAGGTGCCGAGGGCGTCGGCCTGAGGCCCGGCCGTGTGGGCCCGAGGCCCGGCCGCGTGGGCACCCGGCCCGGCCGCCGGCAGGAGCCCGACCCCCCGGGGCACCGCCCGCCTTGGTTTAACGCCTTCAGGACCGGCCGTGTCCCCGGCCCACCGGAACGGTACACGGGGCCGAGCGGGTGGCGGCGGCATAGTTGGGAGCTCATCGGCCCCCGCGTCTGGCTCCCGCTCTCCCTGCCCTCCCTGGTTCACACGGCCAGCGTACTGGTCACGGGACGCGCCGACGCGCGGTCGCTTGCTCATCGCCCGTGCCAATGGCACCCAAACCTCCAAAAGTGCAACCGCAAAGCCCACCTTTGGAGGACTCAGTTACAGATCCGTCACCGAAACCTCCATGAGTGCCCTTTCAGAATCCACTTCTGGAGGTTTCAATGGCGGGGCATAGCAATGGCGGGGCATAGCAATGGCGGGGCATAGCAATGGCGGCGCACCGCAGAGGGAGGTCCCGCAGAGGCGGGGCACCGCAGAGGCGGGCGGGTAAACCCACAGCGTGACAACGGGCTTAGGCAGGCACCGTGGTGCTGGCACGGGCCACCAGGCGCGGCGTCTGCTCGACCTGGGGCCTCACCGGCTCCCCGGCCAGCAGTGCCAGCAGAGCCCGAGCCGAGCGCGCCCCGTACGCCACCACGTCACGGGCACAAGCGGTAATGGCAGGCCGTACCAGCTCGCAGATGGGAGAGTCGTCGTACGAGACAATGGAGAGTTCCCAAGGCACCGCCAAGCCCAGTTCCTGGGCGGCACTCAGGCCGGCCACAGCCATTATGTCGCTGTCATAGATAATGGCGGTGGGCGGGGGCGAGCCAGCCAGGAGCTCCGCCGTCGCCCGAGCGCCGGCCGCGCTGGAAAAGTCCGTCGGCACCACACGCCCGCTGGCCCCGGCATCGGCGAGCGCCTTCTCGAACGCCACCGTGCGGGCCAAGGTGTGGGCAAACTCGGGCGGGCCGGCCACCCGGGCCACCCGGCGGTGGCCGAGGCCCACCAAGTGTTGAACGATTTGGCGGGCACCGCCAGCGTCGTCGCTGGCCACGAAGGGCAACCCGCCCGTGTCGCCCGGTCCTCCAACCACGACGGCGGGGAGCCCGATCTCTTCCACCACAGCGATCCTCGGGTCGTCCACCCTCAGGTCCACCAGCAAGACGCCATCCACCCGTCTCTCGGCCCACCAGCGGCGCAGCGTTGCTACTTCGGTCGCCACGTCCTTGGCTATCTGCAACATCAACGCGACTTCGCGTGCGGACAGTTCGGCCTCGATACCCGAGAGCAACTTGGCAAAGAATGGTTCGTAGGCTAAGGTGCCGGCCGGACGGGCCAGGACGAGCCCGAACGCCCCGGAACGGGCTGCCCGCACGGCGTGGGCGGCCGGCTTAGGCTGCCACCCAGCTTCTTTAGCGATGGCCATGATCCTCTGGCGAGTTGCATCGGACACACCGGGGAGCCCGTTCAGTGCATGGGACACAGAACCCGTGGACACCCCCGCCCG
This sequence comes from Actinomycetes bacterium, assembly GCA_021827285.1. Classification (GTDB taxonomy): domain Bacteria; phylum Actinomycetota; class Acidimicrobiia; order Acidimicrobiales; family Palsa-688; genus JAKAWM01. The sequence continues at coordinate 3,863 of JAKAWM010000052.1, forward strand.
CTTGGCTATGTCGGCGATGGTCGGTCGGCGGCGGTCCTGCCCAGAAGCTCGTACCACAGCTTCCCTCCTTGCAACGTCCCAGGTGATCCTACTGCGACCACGAAGTCGGCCTGAGCCACGGCCCGAGCGAATGCCCCAACAAGCGGCCCCAGCAAGCCTGAGCCACGACCTTGAGCGAATGCCCCAGCAAGCCTGAGCCAGCAAGCCTGAGCCAGCAAGCCTGAGTCGACCGAGCACTGGCCACGCCCTAGCAGGCGAAGCCCCCTGCTCAACGGGGGGTTCTCTCGATACCGGCGTCGTAACTTCGGCCTGGCAGGCCCTAGCCGGGCACCAAAACCCGCAACGAAACCTCGTTGGCCAAGAGCCGGCCCCTTGGGGTGAGCACCGCCCGCCGACGGCCGCCGGGCTCGGCGCGTACTTCGGCCAGACCTTGCTCGCAGACCTCGCCCGGGAGGGCCTCGGCGGGGACGCCTTGGCGCGTACGCAGGCTGAGCATCATAGCCTCCCAGGCCCTTTCGGCAGGCCCCAGCGTTTCGCCCGCCGCTTCGACCTGCCTGCCCGTTTCGAGCAGGCGGCAGAAGCGCTCAGGCGTGCGGACGTTCCACCAGCGCCGGGACGTCGATGGCGACATTGACAGGTGCGAGTGAGCGGCACAACCTACCCCGAGGTACTCGCCCTGCGACCAGTACAGGAGGTTGTGCGCGCACTCAGCCCCGGCGCGCGCCCAGTTGGATATCTCGTACCACTTCAACCCAGCGGAGCTGAGCATGTCTTCTGCCATCACGTACTTCCGGGCCTGGTCGTCTTCGTCGGGATAGCGGTTCGGATGGGCGGCCAGCGGCGTTCCCGGCTCAACAGTCAAGGCATAGGCGCTGACATGCGCGGGCGGCGGGTCGAGGGACAGCACACCGGTAAGCGAGGCCTCCCAGTCGGCCACTGACTCCCCCGCCGACCCGAAGATGAGGTCGACGTTGTACGCATCGGCGAACCCTGCCTCGCCTGCCAGCTGGGCAGCGCGCACCACTGTGCCAGGGTCGTGTTCTCGCCCCAGCGACGAGAGCACGTGAGGGACCGTGGACTGAACGCCGAAGGAGAGCCGGGTCACGCCACCAGCCCGGTACCTGCCAAGCAGCTCCGCCGTAACCGTCTCGGGGTTGCACTCGACCGTCACTTCGGCGCCCGGCGCAACCCCAAGGGTCGCGGCTATGTGGCCGAGAACGCCCAAGAGCAGTTCGGGGGGCAGGAGCGAGGGAGTGCCTCCCCCGAAAAACACCGACGTTGCCGGGCCCCGCCCCCATCTGGTCAGCCCCTCGATTTGCCGCCGGCAGGCACTCATGTAGCGGTCCCAAAGATGGTGGCGGTCCGACCAGGTGGCAAAGGCGCAATAGTCGCACCGGCGCCGGCAGAACGGGACGTGCACGTAGATCCCCAACGCCTGCAAGCCAACAAAATAGCCGACCAGCGTCTCCGTTGGTAAGCTGCGGCGCCATCATGCTGGCGCTGTTGTTCCCCGGCCAGGGCTCTCAACGCCCCGCCATGGGAGCGCCGTGGCAGGACCACCCATCTTGGCGGATCGTCGCCACCCTGAGCGAGGCGGTGAGCCGGGACCTGGCACCGCTTCTTCTTGAGGCTGAGGCGGACGAGCTCCAGGCCACCCGCAACTCGCAGCTGGCCACTTTCGCCCTGAGCCTCATAGTGCTGGACGCCGTCCAGCGCAGCAAGCTCAAGGAGCACCTGGAGGCGGAGGCGGTCGCGGTGGCCGGTCACAGCTTGGGCGAGTACACAGGACTGGTGGCCTCGGGGGCGCTCGAACCGGCCGAGGGAGCCAGGTTGGTGCTGGCCCGGGGCGAAGCCATGCAGCTGGCGGCCGGCCAGAACCCGGGCACCATGGCGGCCATCCTCGGCCTCGAGATGGACGACGTGGTTGCCGTGTGCCAGGGCATCGAAGGAGCATGGGTGGCCAACGACAACTCTCCTGGCCAAGTGGTGGTGGCCGGCACCTTCGAAGGTGTGGACGGAGTGGCTACCGCCGCCCTGGAACGGGGGGCCAAACGAGTCGTACCACTCAGGGTCGGCGGAGCTTTCCACACTCCGCTTATGAAGCCCGCCCAGGCACGTCTGGACGACGCACTGAAAACAACAATTTTCGCGCCAGCCCGTCGGGTGGTGGTGTCGAACGTCGATGCCGCGCCGCACCAGGACGGCTTTGGCTCTTTGCTGTCGGCCCAGCTTTGTTCGCGGGTCCGCTGGCGAGAGTCACTGGTGAGGCTGGCCAGCCTGGGTGCCGCGGTCTTCATCGAGCTCGGGCCGGGCACCGAACTTTCCGGCATGGTGAAGCGCACGCTGCCAGGAGCAGCGCGGGCCAATGTCGCCTATCCCGATGACTTGGATCGCTTGGCCGGCCTGATGGCCCGCGGGCCTGAATAGGCGCGTGCGGTTACTGGGTCAGGTTGAAAAGGCGCCGCCAGTCACCCAGTTGCGACGCAACCTGGGCGGGGGAAAGACGGAGGGCGGCCTCCGGCACCAGGTCGGCAATGGCCCGCTGGCGGGAATACTCGTGGGCCGCACCGGCGAACAAGGGTGCTCGATAGGCGACCAAGCCCTCCGGCGCCCCGGGAAAGAAGCCCCAGAGCGTGTAGGACCACTCCATGTCGTAGATGACGGGCGCCCGGTGCAAGCTCGACGCCCGTCGAGCGCCGCAGGCAAAGCAGCCCGAGACGGCATCCTCCAGGTGCTCCCCCGGGCTTAGGACGGCTCGGGCTGCGACGTCTTTGGCCAGCTTCAAGCCAAAACCGAGGTCAGGACCGGTAGAGCCGAGCCTCGGCCCCACGGGGGGGCGCAACGTCACTATCTCCGCCGGCCGGTCCTGCTCCCAGCGCAGGGCGGTGCGCAGGCGACTGGAGGGCCGCACCCGGTCGGTTGAAACGATGGGGACGTAGTCAGGTTGCGCCACGCCCGATAAGGTTAGTGCCTACTCCGCTGCACCCCATGCTCGGTGGCCCCGGCGTGCAGGAGCCCGTAGACGAACGAGTCCGAGAGCGCTTGCCACGACGCCTCGATCACGTTGTCCGATACCCCGATCGTGGTCCAGGTCCGGTCCCCATCGGTGCTGTCGATCAGGACCCGGGTGACCGCTCCAGTCCCGAGCGAGGAGTCGAGCACACGGACCTTGAAGTCTGTCAGGTGGATGCGGTCGATCTCAGGGTGGCGGGGGCTGAGGGCCTTGCGCAGGGCGGCATCCAACGCATTGACAGGGCCGTTGCCTTCCGCCACTTCGAGGACCCGCTCGTCGCCGATATAGACCTTGATGCGCGCCTCAGTCATGAAGGTCCCGTCCTCGCGCAGGTCCGTGACCACGCGGTGGGACTCCATACGGAAGAATGACTGCTTCCAGCCTGTCGCCTCGCGCATCAGCAGCTCCAAGGACCCGTCGGCAACCTCGAAGTGGTAACCGCGGTGCTCGAGCTCCTTCAGCCGCTCGACGACGTGGGAGGCATCTTCGGCGCCAAGCTCCAGCCCCATCTCCTCGGCTTTCAGAAGCACCGAGGAGCGACCCGACATCTCCGAGATCACGAACCGAGTGTTGTTGCCGACCGCCTCGGGGTCGATGTGGGAATAGGCCGACGGCGCACGGGCGATGGCGCTCGTGTGGATGCCGGCCTTGTGGGCGAAGGCAGACACGCCTACGAAAGGCTGATGTGGGCTCGGCACCATGTTGACGATCTCGGCAATGTGGCGCGCTACCGGCGTGAGCAGGGCCATGCGCTCGGCGCCGATCGTTTCGACGCCGAGCTTGAGCGACAGGTCGGGGATGATCGAGGTCAGGTCGGCGTTGCCAGTGCGCTCCCCGTACCCGTTGATGCAACCCTGGACGTGATCAGCCCCTTGGCAGACGGCCACGATCGAATTGGCGACCGCGCACCCCGAGTCGTTATGGAAATGGACACCCAGGTGGCCACTGACGATCTCCCGAGCCTCGGCCACTATCCTTTCGACCTGCTTGGGCAGAGTACCTCCATTGGTGTCGCACAGGACGGCTGCCGCACCGGACTCTTCGACCACCCGCAGGAAGTCGCGGGCAAACCCGGGATCCTCTCGGTAGCCGTCAAAGAAGTGCTCGGCGTCGACCAGGACTTCTCGACCGTTGTTGCGCAGGTACGCCACCGAGTCGGCCACCATGTCCAAGGCTTCGGTGGTGGTTGTCCGGAGGGTCTCTTTCACATGCCAGGGAGCAGACTTGGCCACCAGGCAGACAAAACCGGTACGAGCCTCTATGAGGTCGGCCAGGACCGGGTCGGTTTCCGCCCGCCCGTGGGCCTTTCTGGTCGATCCGAAGGCGACCAGCCTGGATTGACCCAGGACCAGGTCGCCGGCCGCGGCCCGGGCGAAGAACTCCTTATCCTTGGGGTTGGCGCCCGGCCAGCCACCTTCGATGTAGTGGACGCCCAGCATGTCGAGTTGCTCCGCTACACGGAGCTTGTCGGCCACGGTGAGGGAGAGCCCCTCAGCCTGGCTCCCGTCGCGCAGCGTGGTGTCGAAGATCTCCACCCGAGAGGGTACGTTCAGTTCAAACGACATGTTCCACCCAACCCCGATAGCGCTCGACCTGGCCATGGGTAGCCGCCTTGAAGATCTCCTGGATCTTGCGGGTCAGCGGCCCGGGCGTGCCATCTCCGACCTCCCGGTCGTCCACCGAACGTATAGGGACGACTTCGGCCGCCGTGCCCGTCAAGAAGGCCTCGTCCGCCGTGTACAAGTCGCTGCGCAGGAGGTTGGCGTGGTCGACTTCCACACCCAAGTCCTTGGCTATGGTGATAACGCAGGCCTGCGTTATCCCCTCCAAGGCGCCCGCAACTACCGGCGGGGTGACCAGGCGCTCGCCGCGCACCACGAAAATGTTCTCGCCCGTGCATTCGCTCACATACCCTTGGGGCGATAACAGCACCGCCTCGTCATAACCCGCCTTCAGGGCCTCAACCTTAGCCAGAGAAGAGTTTAGGTACAGGGCGGTGCCCTTGGCCGCCGGTGGCATGGCGTTGGGGTCGTGGCGCACCCAGGAACTGACCTTAAGCCGGACGCCCATTTGAACCCCCTCGTCGCCGAGGTAAACGCCCCACGGCCACGCGGCTATAGCCACACTGACCGGGCAGGGCAGAGGGTTCAGGCCCATTTCCCCGTAGCCCAGGTAGGCGATGGGCCTTATGTAACATTCGGCCAGCCCGTTGGCCGCCACGACGCGCTTTACGGCGTCCACCAGCTCGTCGCGCCGGTAGGGGATGTTCATCATTAGGATCTTCGCCGAGTTGAACAACCGGTTTATATGGTCCGTAAGGCGGAACACGCCGGCTCCTTGAGCTGTTTCATAGGCCCGGATACCCTCGAATACCCCGCTGCCATAGTGGAGGGCGTGGGTAAGGACGTGGACCTTGGCCTCCTCCCAGCGCACGAGCTCCCCGTCCATCCAGATGTAGTCAGTCCTGGTGATGGGCATTTCCGGTTACACCCTTTCTGCTATCGCGTCGCCGTACTGTCTTGTTGTTAGCGAGCCCGAGGGCTCGAAATCTTGCAATGCCTTGCCCACCCGGGAGGCCTCCTCGCAAAGGCCCAAGTGGTCCAGCATCATGGCCGCCGACATGATGGCGGCGGCCGGGTTCGCCTTGCCCGTCCCGGCTATATCGGGCGCGCTGCCGTGCACAGGCTCGAACAGAGAAGGCCCGGTGCGAGCAGGATTGAGGTTGGCCGAGGCCGCCCGCCCGATCCCTCCCGAAACCGCCCCGGCGAGGTCCGTGAGTATGTCGCCAAAGAGATTGTCGGTCACGATCACGTCGTAGCGCCCGGGCGACTCCACCAGGTGGATGCAGGCCGCGTCTACATGGTTGTAGGACGTCTCCACTTCCGGGTGCTCCCCACCTACGTCCTCGAACGTCCGCTGCCAGAGGTCGCCAGAAAACGACAGAACATTGGTTTTATGGACCAGCGTGAGGTGGCGGCGCCGAGACTCGGCCAGTTCGTAGGCAAAGCGCACGCAGCGTTCTACACCAAAGCGGGTGTTCACTGAGCCCTGCGTGGCCACCTCAGCGGCCGTCCCTTTCCTCAAGAAACCCCCCTCGCCCACGTACGGCCCTTCGGTGTTCTCTCGCACGACAGCCATGTCGATGGGCACGCCCGCACCCACGCTGGCCT
>JAKAWM010000053.1 GCA_021827285.1 Actinomycetes bacterium
GCGACAGAACCGGCGTTTTGGGCGGGTGCTCAAGGCAGTCGATCCGGAAGCAGGAGCGGTCCCTTAGGCGGGTCGTGTTAACTTCAGCAACTGCCACTCGACTGCTGTCGTGGTCGAGCGGGTCCAGTGCGGGGGCCGCGGCGCCGGGTCGAGCGCGTCGTTCCCGGCCGGTCGGCCTCCCTCAGCCATAGAAGGCAGGAGCAAACAAGGGAACCGAAGCTGTCCCCGGACAGCTTCGGCAGCAGTGGGCAAGCGCGTCCAACTTGCCGACCGCTCGTCCGGTTTGGGGCCCACGTTGCTCTTGCACGGAGGCCAACATCCGCCATGCGACCGCTGGCAGTAAGTCGCCCACTCCGGACGTTCGGGTGTCCGAGCTATGCCGCCGAAGGCCCTCACTCTCGAGAAAGTCCCTGGTCAGGGTGGGGTAAGCCCGTCCGTAGAGGTGCGAAAAGTTGGCTTGGTGGATCCGGACCACCGGCGATTGTTACGACAACGCCGCAGTGGAATCGTTCTTTGCCACTCTGAAGCGAGAGCTTGTTTGGACCCATGGCACCGAACGCTGGGGCAGCCGAAGGGAGCTACGCCTGGCGCTCTTCGACTACATCGAGGGCTTTTATAATCCCCAGCGCACCCAACAACGCCTCGGCTTCCAGAGCCCTGTAGACTTTGAAAAGGAAGTTGCTTAATAATCCCGTGTCCGCTGAACCGGGTCAACTCCAACTTGTTTTGGCCAAACATAACGGTCAATTCTGTACACCCTCAAGTTCAGCCCAACTCAAGCCTCGACGGCTTCCGACCGGCGCTGCTCGCGCCGGGCAGTTTGCGCCCGGGGGCCCGTCGAATAGTCGAAAAGAGGCCCAGGCATGGCGATCTGCAGGCTTGGAACGCGCGCCGCGTGGGCGGTGAAGGGATGAGACACGGTTGAGGAGGGTGACGGAACGTGGCCGCCTACCGGCTTGGCTTTGGCCCGTACTGGCGACAGGCCTTCATAGCAGCCTGGACGATGGGCGAACCGACGTCGATCCGGCTCCCCGGGCCGCTGATCGTGATGCTCAAGCCGCCGCCGCTTGTGTTGAACTTCGGGTCCGGGAAGTTCGGCACCCCGTGCGAGCGCACGCACTGGGCGAACTTGAGAGCGTCCTGCTCGGCCTGCTGGACCTGCTGCGACGAAGGCTGTTGCCCGGCCGGTAGCAGCGACCGGCAGGCCTTCTGCGCCGCCTGGTAGGTGGGAGAGTTGGTGTCGATCCCGATGTTCCCGAGCGCCTGGGCCCCGGGAAAGCTCCCGTTCGCGCCCGGGTCGGGGAAGTTCGGCACCCCGTGCGAGCGCACGCACTGGGCGAACTTGAGGGTGGCTCCCTCCTCGCTGCCCGGGCTTGAGCTCCCTGTCGACCCGGACGACGCAGGTTGCCCAGCCGAAGACCTCGGCTCGGTCGTAGTCCTCGAGCCGCCTGCCGGCGCAGGCTTCCCCGACGAAGGTACCGGTCGGGCTCTAGTAGTCGAGCCGACCGCCGCCACTCCCGGCCCGGCGGAGGGCCCGCCCCCGCACGCTGGCAGAGCTAGCGTCACTGCGGCCACCGCGGCGACGAGCGCAACAGTCCCTCGTGGCCGGGCGGGCCACCTTACATGCGCTCTCCAACCGGCTCTATTGGTCCTGTCAGAGCGTCCCTGGTCACCTTCCATTGCTCTCTCCACGGCCTAGGCGGTGCTGAGAGCAGTTGTACGCGATTGCCGGTAACACCACGCTGACGAAATTTGTCACCTGGCTGTTACCTGCGACCTGGCATCCTTAGCAACCGAACGGCCAGGGGCGTGCCCGCACCGGCCTCGGCCTGCCCAGCTACCGCGGAACGCGACAGCCATGATCGAGCTATGAGGGTGCTGGTAGCCGAAGACGACGAAGTGCTCGCCAAGGTGGTGGCCGTCGGGCTGCGCCGAGAAGGCATGGCTGTCGACATAGCCCTCGACGGTGACGACGCCCTCGCCCACCTCGGCGTGAACGACTATGACGTTGTGGTGCTCGACCGGGACCTGCCCGGCACCCATGGTGACGACGTCTGCCAGACCCTCGTCGCCGAAAGGTCCGCCGTCCGGGTGCGGATGCTCACCGCCGCCAGCACGGTTACTGCGTTGGTGCTTTCGACATCGCTCTGGGCTACTCCTGCGCTCGCGGCACCGTCTGGCATGCGTGCCGAGGTGATCGCCGTTTTCGAGAGCCTGAGCCTCGGGAAAATGCCGTTAGCAGCGACGGTGAAGGGCTTCGACCGCTTCCCTCCTCGCCAGCTCCCCGCTGCTGGTAAGCGCAGATCCGCCTGCTACCGACTCGACGATGATCCATGCCGCCTGGGAGTTCGCCCAGAAGTTCCCGTTATGGGTAGGACTTTCCTGTCGGCGCCCGCTGGACGACCTGCAAGTGAACGACGGCTACGGGCGCCTCGCTTGACCTCGGGGCTGACTGCATAACGTACTTGCTAGCACTCGACAGCTCCGACGGCCAGGTGGCCAAGGCTGGTGGGAAGACCAACGTCGCCGGCTCGCTGATGGTCCAAGGGCCAGTGAAGGAACCCGCGACGAGCCGCGAGGGTACCTGTACGTATGAGCACGGAGCGATGTTGGCGGTCGGCGCTCGCCGGGGCCATGTGTGCATTGTTGGCCACGGCGCTGCCAGGAGCCAGCGGTGCCGCGGCGGGCCCCCCGTCCCGCCACGCCTGGGCGCAGTCCCAGGTGACGACCCTGACGATGGTGCAGTGGCCAGTGCAGGTGCCCGGGACGCCGTACGCGTACGCCGTGGCAGTCGCACCGGTCACGCCCACCCGGCCGGGCGGCCGCTTGGTCCGCATCGACCTCGTCACGGGCCAGCTCGCCAAGGGCCCCCAGGTGCTGTCGGCGTCGCAGCTGCTGGTCGCCGGCAAATCGGTGGCCCTGCTCTCGCCGGCCCGTACAGCTGCCAACGGCGTGCCGCAGGGGCCCTACTCGCTTCGCCTGGCCTCGGGGCTCAACTTGGGGCCGGCAGTGAGGCTCGGCTGGACAGGCCAGCTCGAGGACCCCGTCAGCGGGGCTGGGTCGCTGGAGAGCGGAGGCATCTGGCTGCCAACGGCAGAGGGTGCCCAGCTCGTCAGTGTGTCCTCCGGGAAGGTGCTGAAGAACTTGAGCTTCGGTGCCCGGGTGACAGGGGTTGCGACAAGTCCCGATGGCACCTTGTTGTACGTGTCCCTCTTCGGGCCGGAGGGGTACCCGTCGTCTAACACCGTGATCGACGAGGTCGACGCCGGCTCGGGCCGCGTAGTCGCGCGCCGCGGCCTCTTCACGGTGAACGGGGCAGCTCTGACGCCCGTGCCGGGTGCGTTGTGGGCCTCCTACCGGACCGGGATGGCGGGTGGCACCGACTTGTACAGTTCGACCGGGCTCGACCCGGTGGCGCCACCCGAGGTCAAAGCCTTTTCCGCTGTCCCCCGATACGGCGGTGAGCAGATCCAGGGTTTCAGCATGAGCTATCTCGGCGCTGTGGTGTGGATGCAGTCCGCCAGCGGGGTAAGCTGCCTGTCGCCGTCGACAGGCAGCTTCCGGGCTGGCATAGCCTTCTCGACGACCACTAACGGCTCGCAAGCCTGGTCGCCATTTGCCACCTGGGATGGACTTGTCTACGCGGTCGCCGGCATCTTCACGGGCCCGAGCCACGCCGTCGTCGCTGTGCGCCCTCCGGCGACCTGTGGCTTGTGATCGCTCGTAGCATCTGTTATGTGCCGCGCGAAATCCCTTGACTTGCAAGGGCAACAGCGACCCGAACGACGGCTATTAGCGCCCTGACCTCCGAAGTGGCGGCGCCATAATACCGGGCCAGGATAGCGCTTTGGGCGTACTGCCGATTGTGGGGCGGGCTCTCAGGGTTGCGGCGGCGCCCAGTCCCAGGGCGGCGGCCCACGACCTTCGCGCCCTAGTCGGCTTGGAGCCGACGGCTCGGCGGCTCCCGTGCCGCCGGTGGTGGTGGTAGCCGTCGTGCTACTTGGCTCCGAATGCTCACCAATGGCCCGGCGCAGCGGAGCTAGGCTCCCGCGCGGGCACACCCGGCAGAGTTGGAGGTGCGGTGCAGAAGACGTGGTCAACTGCCATGACGGCACTGGGGGTCGCGGCCTTCATGCTGGTCACCTTGCCCGGGACTACCGTCGCCGCCTGGGCGACCCCGAGAGGTCAGCGTGTGGAAGCCTCCCTCCGAGCGGAGGGGCACCCGAGTAGGGGAGCCCTTGAAAAGACCGAGACCGTGCTCGAGCACCGCTTGGCCGCCCTCGGGGTGAAGGGTGCCACTGTCGGCTTCCGAGGGGACATCATTGCTGTCAGCCTGCCGAGTGCTGCCGACGACGTGCACCTGATAAGCGTCGTCAGCCAAATGGGCCTGCTCTTGTTCCGGCCTGTGGAGTGCGAGATCGAGCCCTACGCAAGTGCCAAGCCGGTCGTGCGGCCCATGGCGGGAGCCACCACCTCGGGCCCGGCTCGTTCGGGGCCACCCGGCCTGGCCCGGTCGATCTGTGGCCTCTCCCCGGCGGCGCAAGGGCACTTTCTCCCCGCCCACGCAGACCGTGACGGCGCCACTCCCGCGCTCTACGACGACGCTGACTCTACCGTCGTCCTCCCTTACTACGCTGACCTCGGCGGCGGCAAGTACAGGCCCGACCAACGCTACGTGCTCGGGCCGGCTCAGATGTCTGGGACCATTGTGGCATCGGCAGCGGCCAACCTCGACCAGCAGACCGGTCAGTGGGAAATCGACCTGGCTCTTACCGCAAAGGGCTCCAATCAGTTCAACGAGTACGCCGCCGTCTATTACGCCTGTTACGAGCGGGACCCGACCTCGCCCCCCGACGCGATCGACTGCCCGCCCTACGGCGACCGTCAGGCTCTTGAGGTCGACGGTGTGGTCGAAGCCGCTCCCGTGATCGAAGCCGCGGCCTTCGGCCCCGCGGCGACGATAGCCGGGGGGACGCCGCCCTTCACGGCTCAGCAAGCACGCGAGCTCGCTGACCTCCTCAGCTACGGCCCCCTTCCCGAGCGCTTGGTGCTGGAGGAGATTTCAACGGTCACACCTGTCGCAAAGTAACCGAGAGACCCGCTTCACTTTAGTTGCACTGGTAGCCGCCGATGTCGTGGATCGCGGAGGCCCCGGGTCCGCAAGCGCACAGAGCCCCCATTACGGAGCGCAGCGCGTTCCTCCGACGAAGTGCCTGGTCAGCAGCCATATCGACGGTTCGCGGATGCCCACGACGTGACCGAGACGCACACATAACGCCGGTCGGTACCGGACCCGGACGAAGCAGTGTCACCCGCCAGCTCAGCCACTGCGGCCTGCCATCCATGGCGTCTGTCGCTACCGCCCCCGCCGCCGGCCGTCCAGGGCCGTCGGCGGGTTGGTGTCGGAGGCAGCAGGCACGTCCCCTGACCACAAAGAGTGGTTGCCCATTGGTTGAATTTCAGTGCCAACCGTTCGCCGACAGTAATTGCCGATAGTGATCCGTGGCGACCCGTTGGCGACCGCAGTCGACCATTAGTGACCGATAAACACCGATTCTCTTGCGGCCTATGTGCGGCCTACGCCGCTACTAGGACATCCTAGCAAGCCTCTGACCAGCAAGTTTACGGTCAAAAACGAGTGGGCGCGGAGGGATTCGAACCCTCATGCCCGAAGGCAGCGAGGTTTAAGCCCGCTGTGTCTACCGGTTTCACCACGCGCCCACGTGCACTTTTGTGAGGTCCTCTGCGCCTCTTGGCGCCTCCTTGTCTGATTGGACTCAATTTGGACTCAAACTCGGCTAGGCTGTTCGCGTGACCACCGTGACCACGGCCACCACCCCGCCGGGCACGCCCAGGCGCCGTGCCCATGGCATGGGGTCGCTGAAAGAGGTGTCGCCGGGCCACTGGAAGCTCAGAGTACGCGACCCCGTCACGAACTGTCAGGTCTATAAGACGGTCACTGCCATGGGCAGCCGGGAGGCGAACCGAGCCTTGGCCGACTTCGATGCCGAGGTCAGAGCTGGGACGTTCAAGCCCGCGAGAATAAAGAAAGCCGAGGCCAAGGCTCTGGCTCAGGTCCCAGAGGCCCCAGCCGAGCGCACCCTGGGCCAGCTCTTGGATGAATGGCTGGTCCACCGCCAGAGCCTCGGCCTCTCGCCCACCACCCTCCGCGGGTACCAGCGGATGGCCATGCGCATCCAGGCTGACCCCGTGGCCTGCAAGACCCTGAGCGCACTTGAGCCGTTCGATCTTGACGCTCTCTACGGACGGCTCACCGCCGAGGGCAAAGGGCCGAGCACCGTCAAGCACCACCATGGAGTGGTTAGCAGCGCCCTCGGCCAGGCCCGCAAGTGGCGTTGGGTGCACGAGAACGTGGCCGAGCTGGCCAGCCTGCCAAAGGTCCCCAAGCCGGACATACGGCCACCGTCCATCGAGCATTTGGGCGCTCTCGTTGCCGCCATCTCCGCACGCTCTCCCGACCTGGGTTCGCTCACGCTGTTCGCGTTCCTCACCGGTTGTCGGCGGGGCGAGCTGTGTGGGCTGCGCTGGGAGGACGTTGATTGGGACGCTCACAACCTGAGGGTTGCTCGTAGCGTCTGGGAGCTGGGCGGCAAAACGGGGCTGAAGACGACCAAGTCGGACCGGGTGCGGACGATCCCTCTCGACGATCTCGCCATGACGCTGCTCCATACCCGTTGGGACCGAGCGATCGAGCGGGCTATGCACGCCCGCATCCCCCTGCCGGTGGACCCAGAGCTTGAAGGCGCGCTCAGCCTGCCGTCCTCGTGGTACATCTGGTCGTCTCGTGTGAGCGGGGAGAGCTGGCGCACGCCGGGCAGTGTAAGCCGGGGCTTTGCCCGGGCCTGTAAAGAACTGGACGCAGTTGCCCTCAAGGGTGCCATGGACCAGAAGTTCAACTACCGCTTCTATGACCTGCGACATATGTGCGCCACGCAGATGGTGGCCATGGGCGTGGACGTCGTAACCGGTTCCGCACGCTTGGGCCATTCCGTGCCGAGCACGTTCACCAACATGTACGCCCATGGGGTGTCCCAGGCGGCCAAACAAGCCGCTGACGGCCTAGGCAAATTGGCAAGGGTGGCTCTGCCTCAAGCCGCCTCGAACTCGTAAGGGACTCCCAAGTCCTCCAACAGCCGTACCGTGGGGATCTGCCAGTGCTCCCCGCTCCGCGCTTTCCTGGGCAAGGCCGGGATGCGGCCCCTTTCCAGGTCGTCCCTGATGGCCTGTGCCGTTTTTCTTGTCCCGGTCAGCTGCCGGTACTCGGCGACGGTCAGTGTGAGGGGCCAGGCCCGTCCGTCGGGGGTGCGTACCGCAAGCCCCCCCTGGGCGATCCTCGTCATGAGCCAAGCCCTTCGACGTCCGCGCCAATCCGGCGAAGCACTCTGCCCCCTTCCTCCGGTGGCCCCAGGCCGAGCCTCCTCAAGGTACTTTCCAGTTCAGGCGAGCCCGGCCCGAGCACCACGACCATGCGCCCGCCGGTCACCGCGCCTCCTTGCCCATGGGCTGGCCCTCGGCAAAGGGCACGTCGAGGGCGGCTTGGTCCTTGCGGGCCGGCCGGTGCGGGTGCCAGAGGGCGGCCATCGCCCCGATGGGCAGGGCGCCTGCGCCCACAGAGGGACAGCCCGGCCAGCTCGTTGCCGGTACTTGTGGTCAACAGAGGGGAGAGATGCACGGCTGGCCCTTTCGAGAAAGTGGGAGCGCTAACACCTACTTCCTGGCCACGAAGTGCCCGGATCGCAACGAACTTTCTAAGGGACGACTGTCGGCATCAAGGGCGACGGCTTTGCCTTCGTCGTCACCGGCTGCCCGCCTCGCCGACGAGGTCGGCTTTGGTACCTCCGAAAAGGCGGTCTCGGCCGGCCAGGTGCTCTTGGCCTTCGGTGTCGGGGGCAGCGGCAGTGCCCGCTCCGACGGTTCCCTGATGGTGGACGGCCAGAGCGAGCCCCTATCTCGTGCCCACCGCCAAGCCGGCTGGTTACGACAGCAACAACGAAGACGTCGTGACGAACGGGGCCCAGCGTCCCAGTTGATTAGCCAGATTTGCCTGCTCTCACCCGCTACCCTTGTCTCGTGGCGCCCGGTGCCCACGACCAGCGACCTCAGCTCGAAGGAGAGGCCCTGGCTGCAGTCCGCCACCGCGGCAGCCACCTCCAGATCATCGCCGGTGCTGGCTCGGGCAAGACCGAGGTCGTCTCCCAGAGGGTGGCTGACTTGCTGGCCGACGGCTTCCTGCCCGGCTCAGTGGTGGCCTTCACTTTCACCGAACGGGCGGCGAAGGAGTTGAAAGACAGGATCGCCCGCAGGGTCGAGGACCGCTTGGGCCCAGGGTCCCTCGACAGGATGGCCGGACTTTTTGTGGGGACCATCCACGCCTATTGCTTCCGCCTCCTACAACAACGGGTGCAGAAGTACGAGACTTATGACGTCCTGGACGATAACCAGCTAACTGCGTTCCTCTCCTGTGAGGAAAGGCGTCTCGGGCTTCGTCAGTTCGACAATGAGAGGCCAGGGCCCACCAAGCGGGTCTTTGTGGGCATCCGGTCGTTCCTTCGTGGCGTGAGCGTCGTCGAGAACGAACTGCTCGACCTTTCCACATTGGACGACCCTTTCAAGACTGTCTTGTCGGAGTACTACGACGCCCTGGACCGCTACCGCCTGCTTACGTACGGCCAACAAGTCGTCCGTGCCGTAACGGAGCTGCGACGACCGGACCTGGCACGCGAGGTCCACTCCCAGCTCCGCCACCTGATAGTTGATGAGTACCAGGACGTGAACCCCGCCCAGGAGTGCCTCATCCGGCTCCTCGTGGGCAGTGAGACGGAGTTGTGCGTCGTGGGGGACGACCAGCAGGCCATCTACCAGTGGCGCGGGTCAAAGGTCGCCAACATCGTAACCTTCGCCAAGCGCTACGCGCCCGTGGCCAAGTTCACGATCACTGCCAACCGCCGCAGCCGCCCCCAATTGACAAAGGTTGCCAACGACTTTGCCACGACGATACCCGAGCGCATTAAAAAGACGATGGAGCCTCACCGGGAGCCGCCGAACCCCCCATTGCCCGAGGTTGTCGTGTGGGCTGCCGAGCTCGAAGTCGAGGAGGTCCGCTGGGTGGCGAAGCTCATCTTGGACTTGGTTGAGGCCGGTGCCAGGTACAGGGATATTGCCGTGCTCGTAAGGACCAGGGCCGCCTACCCGCGCCTGCGAGAGCGGTTCGCCACTTTTGACATACCGGTGCAACCCGGCGGGCGGACAGGCCTTTTTGACCAGCCTGAAGCCGTCCTGCTGGCCAAGACCATCTGCTGGCTGACGAACCTGGACTGGCGAGGCAGCTACGGTCCCGGTGAGCAAATATCCGAGGAGAGCCTCCTTGCCGGCTACAAGGAGTTCTTCACCCTGAGCGCCCGAGCCCGCAACCGCCTGTCCAAGCTGCTGTCGGAATGGAAGGCCGCTGTGCCCAAGACGGACCGCCAAGCCAACCTGGTGGGCGAGCTCTACGAGCTGCTTGATGTGCTTGGCGTGCGTGCTTGGGACCTGGCCAAACCGATGTTCCTGAACAAGCTTGGGACCCTGGCCAGATTTTCCTTCTTGCTCGCCGACTACGAGTCGGTGCGCCGCCGAGCCAGACCTGACCCCCAGCACTCGGGCGAGCAGGTCGGTGGCCAGGACCGGGGCCAGTGGTACTACCAAAACCTGGGCACCTACATCTTGAACTACGCCCAGGGCGCCTACGAAGGGTTCGATGGTGAGGAGGGCTTCGATGTGGACGCGGTGGACCTGACCACAGTCCATCAGGCAAAAGGCCTTGAGTGGCCGGCGGTTTTCGTCCCATCGGTGACTGCCAACCGTTTCCCCACCTCAAAGACGGGCCAAGTCGAGCACTGGGTGGTGCCGAGGGGGCTGTTTGACGCCACCCGCTACGAAGGCACCGATGCCGATGAGCGGCGGCTG
>JAKAWM010000054.1 GCA_021827285.1 Actinomycetes bacterium
CTGGTAGCGGTCGTCGTTGGAGCTGTGGTCTTGGCCCGCATGGGCACGTCGCCCACCCCTGCCGCCGCCAAGCAGACGACAGTACCCGCCAAGACCTCCACCACGGTTAGAACGCGGACCTCAACGACCACCGCCGCCGCCACCACTACTACCAGCACGACCGCGGCTCCGGCCGGGGTGACGGTGCTCGTCCTCAACGGCTACACGACGTACCATGCTGCGCTGTATTTCAAGAACCAACTAGCCGCGCTCGGCTATGACGCCCTAGCCCCCAATAACGCGATAACCGACACCAATGCCACCTCCACCATCTTCGTGGTTGCGCCCGCTTACCGGCCCAACGCCCTCGCTTTGGCCCGTTCGCCCCTCGGCCTACCCGCTTCCGCCGTCGTCAGCCCTGCCCCGACCAATGACGCTGCTGTCCCCGCGGCGTTGCTCCATCAGGCCGATCTGATACTGCTGGTTGGCGGTGACCTTTCCCGCCGGGTCCCTGCGCATTACAACGGCTGAGTTGGCCACGGGACGTAATGCTCTTTGGTTACCCTTTTTGCAACACCCTGAGCGCAGCGGGATCCTGACCGACTTCGACGGTACCCTCGCCCCAATTGTCGAGGACAGGCAGGCGGCAGTACCGCTACCCGAGGTACCCCGGCTCCTATCGGCTTTGTCAGCTCGGTTCGCCGTCGTGGGCGTCATCTCGGGGCGCCCTGTTTCTTATCTCGCTTCCCGGCTGGCGTGCGGGCCTAGGGTGATCCTGGCCGGGTTGTACGGGCTGGAACAGAGGCGCGGTGGCGACCTCCAGGTGCACCCGGACGGGCACCGCTGGCGGGAGGCGGTCGAAGCAGTGGCGCGTGCGGCGGAACAGGGAGCGCCTGAAGGCGTGGACGTGGAAAGGAAGGGATTGGCGGTCGCTCTTCATGTCCGCCGCCGGCCAGAGCTTATTGTTTGGGCTGAAGGTTGGTCCACCGAACAGGCGCGCTCCAGAGGTCTTGTGGCGCGGCGCGGGCGCATGTCCTTTGAGGTCCTCCCCCCCTTGCCGATCGATAAAGGAACGCTGGTCGAAGAGCTTGCTACCCCCTTGGACGCGGTTTGCTTTTTCGGCGACGACTCCGGCGACCTTCCCGCCTTCTCTGCCCTCCGCCGGATGCGGGAGGCCGGTAAGGCCACACTGGCGGTGGGAGTGGCCAGCCCTGAACAGCCCGGCGACCTGGCCGGCGCAGTGGACCTTTTGGTGGACGGGCCTGAAGAAGCAGTTGCGCTTCTGGCTGGACTGGCTGGCTAGCACTACTGATGGGCATTTCAGCCGCTCCGGGTGCCACGATGAGGATGTGCCCCGCCTGCTGGCTGCGCCTGACAAGTTCCGGGGGACGCTCAGCGCCAGGGAGGCGGCACAGGCGATGGCGGAGGCGGCCCTAGAAGCGGGCTGGGAGTGCGACGTGGCCCCGGTGTCGGACGGCGGCGAGGGGTTTCTCGAAGCCTTTGCCAATGCGGTAGGCGTCGGCCAGCGCAGCTGGGTACCGGGCCCCTTGGGGCGCCCGGTACTGGCCGAGTGGCTCATGTGCCGGCCCGACGCCAGGTCGCCCGACCCCTGGGCGGTGATCGAGTCCGCCCAGGTGGTGGGCATGTCCCTGGTCGGAGGGCCAGAAGGCAACGATCCCCTGAGTGCCCAGACAACCGGCGTGGGCCGGCTGGTAGCGGTGGCGGCTAAGGCGGGTGCCAGGCAGGTGATTGTGGGCATGGGCGGCTCATGCACGACAGACGGGGGATTGGGAGCGGTCGAAGCGCTGGGCTGGCATGGACCAGCCGCCGCGCAAATAGTTGTCGCCTGCGATGTCCTGGCCCCCTTCGGCGAGGCGGCCGCCATTTTTTCCCCTCAAAAGGGGGCCACCGCCGCCCAGGTCGAGTTCCTGAAGAGAAGGCTGGAACGGGTGGCCCAGCTGTACCAGGAGCGCTGTGGCCGGGACATCCGCAACCTGCCCGGGACGGGCGCCGCGGGCGGCCTCGCCGGTGGCCTGGCGGCGCTCGGGGCGCAGTTGGTGCCCGGGTTCGAGCTCGTGGCTGAACGGTTGGAACTAGCCGAGCGCGTAGGCCGGGCCGACCTCGTGGTGACTGGTGAAGGTCGCTTGGACCGGCAGAGTTTCGACGGCAAGGCGGTCGGCGGCGTGGTTGGCTTGGCGCGGGCCGCCGGTGTGCCGTACCTGGTGGTGGTGGGGGAGGGGGATGAGGACCTGGCCCTTGACCACGTGCGCCTGACGGAACGCTTCGGTGCGTTGAGGTCTCGAACCGACACGGCCAGATGCCTCAAAGAAGTGGTAGCAAACCAGCTCGCTCGAGGGCCAGGCGAATGATCGTCTCGGCCTGGGGTGCCAGTTCGGACAGAGGGCGGTTGCGGTGCTGGCGTTCTCCGAGGTCGCATTCAGCAATCGAGGCGGCACCGTAGCGCTCGGCCACATCGACCAGCACCCCGAGCTCGACGCCGTAGCCCCCGGCGTAGGAGAGGTCCTTCAGGACAGCCCGCGGCGCGGCCCATTCTCCAGCCAAAGGTTGGTTCAGCTTGGCCAGCTCGGGAAATAGCAGCGAGATCAAGGGCTTGGCCACCAGCTCAGTGACCCGGCCGCCCTCGCCTTTCACCCCGTCCAAGGGGCGCCGGTAGGCCCCCTTTACCAGGCTGATCGAGCTGTCCAGCAGCAGCGGGCCCAGCAGGCCGGTGACGAAGCGAGGGGCGAAGCCATAGATGTCCGCATCGCAGTAGGCCACCAGTTCGCCCGTCGTCGCCTGGAGCCCCTGCCACATGGCTTGCCCCTTACCCCTGGGCTCGGGTAGTGCGACTACCTGGGCACCCGCGGCCTCTGCCTCCTTAGCCGTGGCGTCAACCGAACCATCGTCCACCACGACGAGCTCATCCACCAACCCGCAACCGCTCACCAGTTCTTCGGCCACCACCCGTACCACGTCGCCCACCGTCGCCTGCTCGTCCCGGGCGGGTATGCACACCGAGACGCGGCGGCCTCTTTTGGAGGCGATGAGGCTTGCTGGGTCGAAAGACCGCCAGTCGAAGCGTCTCGGCACGCCTCTAGCCTGCCACTTGTGCAACGTCCGCCGGCTAGCCGTTGCAACCACCCACCGTGCCGGTCCAAACCAACCGGCTGGCGGTTAGGCCATCCAGCACTTAGTATTAGTGGCAACCATCATCCAGAGCGGCCGAGGGACGGGCCCGATGACGCCGCGGCAACCAGTACGACCGGTCAAGTTCTGAAGGGCCGGTACATGGTGCCAATGCCCGAGACGATGAGGAGGGACTGTGCCACCTGCTGGACCGTTCGTACAAGGTCTTCGCTGTCGTGAATGCGGACGTTCCTACCCGGCGGCAGCGCTTCACGTTTGCGAGTGGTGCTTCGGGCCGCTCGAGGTCGTCTACGACTATGACGCCATCGCCTTCTCCATGTCCCGGGAAAGCGTCGCCGCCGGCCCGAGGACCATCTGGCGCTACTCCGAACTGCTCCCGGCCAGCGCCTCCGATGCTGTTGACCTGGGGGCTGGCCTCACTCCGCTGCTGCGGGCCAACCGCTTGGCCGCCGAGCTGGGACTGGGGGAGCTGTGGCTAAAAAACGACACCGTCAATCCCACCGGTTCTTTCAAGGACAGGGTGGTCTCGGTGGCGCTGACCAGGGCGCGCGAGCTCGGGTTCAAGGTAGCTGCCTGTGCTTCTACCGGCAACTTGGCCAACTCGGTCGCCGCCCATGCCGCACGCGCCGGTATGCGCTCCGTCGTGTTCATCCCGGCTGATTTGGAGATCCCCAAGGTCGTGACGACGGCCGTCTTCGGCGGGACGGTGGTCGCTCTGACGGGCAACTATGACGACGTCAACCGCCTCTGCGCCGAACTGGCGAGCGAGCACCCGAGCTGGGCCTTCGTCAACGTCAACATCCGTAGTTACTACTCCGAAGGCAGCAAGACGCTTGCGTTCGAGGTGGCCGAGCAGCTCGGGTGGCGTGCGCCGGACCATGTGATCGTGCCGGTGGCCTCGGGGAGCCAGCTGACCAAGGTGGCCAAGGGCTTCCGGGAGCTGCACAAAGTGGGCCTTCTAGACGAAGAGCCCCACGTACGCATATCGGGGGCGCAGGCGGCTGGTTGCGCCCCAGTCGTAACCGCCTTCGAGGCGGGCACGGACTTCGTCAAACCGGTTAGGCCGACGGGGATCGCCAAGTCGCTGGCCATAGGCAACCCTGCGGATGGGCCGTACGCGCTCGAGGAGGTACGCCGTTCCGGTGGCGCCCTGGGCTCGGCGACTGATGAAGAAGTGGTCGAAGGCATGCGCCTGCTGGCGCGGACTGAGGGTATCTTCGCCGAGACGGCTGGTGGGGTGACGGTGGCCGTCCTGGCCAAGCTGGCTGCCCGAGGCGTGGTGCGCAGCGACGAGCGGGTGGTGGCGCTCATCACCGGCAACGGGCTGAAGACGCTGGACGCTGTCGCCCCTCATTGCGGGCCCACCGTCACGGTCGAGCCCAACCTGGAGGCCTTCGAGGCCGCCGTGCAGGTGACAGACTGGGAAGAGATCACCGAGCAACCGTTGAGGAGCACTGCGCCATGAGCATCAAGGTCCGCATCCCTGCCCAGCTACGTCCCCTCGCCGGGGGAGCCGGCGAAGTCCAGGTTGACGGCGCCACTGTCGGTGAGGCCCTGAAAGCTCTGGACGTGGCTCACTCTGGGTTTGCTGAGCGGCTTTTCGACGAAACCGGCAACCTGCGGCGTTTCGTCAACGTGTTCGTGGGGGAGGAGGACGTGCGCTTCCTCGAAGGTTTGGCTACGCCCCTCCAGCCGGGGAGCGTCGTGTCGGTCGTCCCGGCAGTAGCGGGCGGCTGACCCTTCTACCTCGGTTCTTCCGCGAGCTTGCGCGCGAGCGGCCGAATGCGGTGTACTGTTAGCACTCGACACCTGAGAGTGCTAACGCAGGACCGACCACGGTCAGCCCAACGGAGGGAGCAAGAGACCGATGCCCAAGCTGATTGCTTTTGACGAACAAGCCCGCCGGGCCCTCGAGAAGGGGATGAACCAGCTCGCTGACGCCGTGCGGGTGACCCTGGGGCCCAAGGGCCGCAACGTGGTGCTGGAGAAGAAATGGGGCGCCCCCACCATCACCAACGACGGCGTCTCGATCGCCAAGGAGATCGAGCTTGAGGACCCGTACGAAAAAGTGGGTGCTGAGCTGGTCAAAGAGGTAGCCAAGAAGACCGATGACGTGGCTGGCGACGGCACCACAACCGCCACCGTGCTGGCCTGGGCGATGGTCCGAGAGGGCCTGCGCAACGTGGCCGCCGGGGCCAACCCCATGTCCCTGCGCCGTGGGATCGACGCCGCGGTTGAGACTGCGGTCGGCAGCCTGAAGTCCCTAGCCAGGGAGACGGAGACCAAGGGCCAGATAGCGCAGGTGGCCGGGATCTCGGCGGCCGACCCGGATATCGGCGAGCTCATTTCCGAGGCCATCGACAAGGTGGGCAAAGACGGAGTTGTGACCGTAGAGGAGTCCCAGACCTTCGGGATGGACCTGGAGCTGGTCGAGGGGATGCGTTTTGACAAGGGCTACATCTCGGCCCACTTCGTAACCGACCCCGAGCGCATGGAGGCGGTGGTGGAGGATCCGTACATCCTCCTCTTCGGCGCCAAGATCTCCGCCGTGCGGGACCTGCTCCCGCTCCTCGAGAAGGTCATCCAGGCCGGTCGCCCGCTCGTCGTGATCGCCGAAGACGTAGAAGGCGAAGCGCTGGCCACCCTGATCGTCAACAAGATCCGGGGCACCTTCAAGAGCGTTGCGGTAAAGGCGCCAGGTTTTGGTGAGCGGCGTAAGGCCATGCTCCAGGACATGGCCATCTTGACGGGCGGCCAGGTGGTATCAGAAGAGGTCGGCCTCAAGCTGGAGAACGCCACCTTGGACCTGCTGGGCAAGGCCCGCAAGGTGGTCGTGACCAAGGACGAGACCACCATCGTCGAAGGTGCTGGGACCGACGCTGACATCAAGGGCCGGATCAACCAGATCAAGACCGAGATCGAGAACACCGACTCCGACTATGACCGGGAGAAGCTCCAGGAGCGGTTGGCCAAGCTGGCCGGGGGCGTGGCCGTCATCAAGGTCGGCGCGGCCACCGAGGTCGAGCTCAAGGAAAAGAAGCACCGCATTGAGGACGCCGTGTCCACCACCAAGGCTGCTGTTGAGGAGGGCGTGGTGCCTGGCGGCGGGGTGGCGTTGCTGCGTGCCCAGGCCGCCATTTTGGACAAGGCCGAAAAACTCGATGGCGACGAGGCCATAGGTGCCCGCATCGTGGCCCGGGCAGTCGAGGAGCCCCTCAAGCAGATCGCGGTGAACGCTGGTCACGAGGGCGGAGTGGTGGTCGAGCGGGTGCGCAACCTGCCGGTCAACGAAGGCCTGAATGCGGCCAGCGGTGTGTACGAGGACATGTTCAAGGCAGGCGTGATAGACGCCGTCAAGGTAACTCGCTCCGCCCTGCAAAATGCCGCTTCGATCGTCGGGCTGTTCCTCACCACTGAGGCTGTGATCGTGGACAAGCCCGAGGAAAAGCAGCCCGCCGGTGCCGGTGCCGGTGCCGGTATGGAGGACTACTAAACCGGTTCCGAGGGTAATCCAAGGTTGAAAAAAGGGGCGTCCCGGTGGACCGGGGCGCCCCTTTTTTAGGTAATGCGTTGTGTGATCACCAACGTGGGTGGTAGGCCTCTAGCTGTGCCGGTGGTTTTTGTCAGTGACCTTGACGCCCGTGGTGGCCACGGTCAAATGACGTGTTTATGGCGACGTCGAGAGCGTTGACCGTCGCGGTCCCCGCTTGAAGTCCCATCACCCTCACGTGGTCGTTCTGGGCCAGGTCGTTGAAGGTCGCCTGGGCCTGGCCGGGCTCGCTGTAGTGGGTGGAGCCGGAGACGTTCACCGTTACGCTGGCGTTCCTTTCCACGGTCATGGTGAAGCTGGACGTACCGATCAGGCCAACTGTGCCGACGTCCACCACGAGGGGGATGAAGACCGATTTGGCATTCACCGTGCCGGCCCCGTCCTGGGTGCCGGTCACCGATACTCTGTCCCCGGTCATCACATTGGACAGGCTGGGCGATGGCACGGTCGGCTCATGGAACACGGCGTTGGAGGTGTTGACGGTCAAGGTGGCTGCCGTCCCCGTGAGATCCCAATCTCTACCTGGGAGCGAGAGGACGAAGCTATTAGCCCCCACCGTGCCGACCCATCCGGTTGCCCTCACCAAGGGGATGTTGACGACATCGGCGTCCAAGGTACCCGGGCTGGCGAGCACCCCCTCGACTCGTACCTGGTCACCAGGCAGGACGTCAGAGAAGTTCGCCGACTTCACTGTCGGCTCGACAAATCGGGTACCTAGCGTGGAGACGTCCACGGTTAGGGTCGTTGCCGTACCCGTAAGGGCCCAACCATGGCCCATGCCCTCTAGCCTGAAGCGTCCAGTCACTGACAGCGTGAAGCTGCTCGCTTGGAGGGTGCCGACCGTACCGCTCAAGGTGACGTGGCGTTGGTGAGCTCCTCGACCGGCCTGCCCCGGCCACCCGCTCCGGCCATGATCCCGACCACCTGGCCCGCTGCCGTCATCTGGCGCCCCGGCCCGGCCGTGCTGGCCGCCCCCGTTGCCCCAGCCTGGCGGCGCGCCGTGGTGGTCGCTTGGCAAAGGTGTGGCGCCCGCTCCGGCCGCGCTCGCCACCGGCAGGGCCGCGACCAGCCCAAGGCAAAGAAGCATGCGCACGGCGAGGCGGGTGATAGGTACGGCTGCCCCCGCTCGTGCTTGTTTGGGCGCCGCGCCGTTGTTCAGAGCAGCGGGCCCCGGGCTTGTTGACATGGTTACCCTCCGGTCATCCGTTGTCCCGGCAGGTTGGCGTGCCGGGTGGCACGAGGCGTGCCCCTTTTGTTGGTCCTATCTGTCGCAGCAGGCTGTGCGGCCCGTGTGGCCAAATTGTGAAGACATTGTGAGGCGGGGCTCAAGGATCAAAAGTAGCTGGTCGGGCCCACCGCAACCACCTTATGTACTTGGTTGGGTGCTACGAGCGTTGAAGAAGAAATGGAAGAACAGGGCAGCGGGCGAGCGGTCGGCTCAGGTAGTTGGCAATGCGGTCAGTCATCGGGCGGCCATAACATGTGGTCGATGGCCCAACCCACCACCTCTGAGACCGCCGGGCCAGCCGCCTCGCCGGTGCCGCCCCTGGCCGCTGGGGAGGGCTTGGTGGTGCTGCACCTGTTTTGCAAGCTAGGTCCGCACAGTGAGCCCGAGGCGGTGGTTGGGGCTGTAAAGTCGGCCGAGGAGGCCGGCCAGCAGGTGGTGGCCTTCGCCGTACTGGGCCACAAGGCCGACCTCGGTTTCATGATGTTGGCCGAGGACATGGTCAGCCTCCGCCGGGCCCAGAGCGCGCTAATGCTCGCGGGTCTTCAGGTCGTTTCGTCATACCTGTCGTTGACCGAAGTGTCGGAGTACGCCAACGATGCACCTCCTGGGCGGCGAGAAGCCCGTTTGCACCCCCATCTCCCACCATCGGGGAGGCGGGTGTTTTGTTTCTACCCGATGTCCAAGCGTCGCCTTGGGGATGACAACTGGTACCGCTTGGATTACGAAAGGCGGCTGGTGCTCATGAACGAGCACGGGGCTAGCGGTCGGCGCTTTGCCGGTCGGGTCCTCCAACTCGTGACCGGCTCCACCGGCCTCGACGACTTCGAATGGGGTGTCACGCTGTTTGCCAAAACGCCCGAAGATCTGAAGGAATGCGTGCATTCCATGCGTTTCGACGAGGCGTCGGCCCGGTACGCCGAGTTTGGGCCCTTTTATACCGGAGTGGTGGGGCCGGTCGAAGATATCCTGGGCCTCTGCGGCCTGGGTTCTTGATCATGGCGGGCATGGCCAGCTCCCCCTTGGTGGTCCGGCTCGAGCAGCGCCTCCTCCAGCTTGGGCGGGTGGTGGTTGCCTTCAGCGGAGGGGCAGATTCGTCCCTCCTCGCCTGGGTGGCAAACGACGTGCTCGGTCCCGGCAACGCGGTCGTAGCCACGGCCGTCTCAGCTTCGCTTTCTGCGGCATCCCTGGCTGACTGCCGTTCACTGGCCGCCGAATGGGGGCTCAACTACGATGAGATGGAGACCCACGAGGAGCGCCAGCCCGGCTATGTGGCCAATGGGCCAGATCGTTGCTGGCATTGCAAGCATGAGCTGATGCGGCACTTGCTCCCGCTCGCCGGCGGCCCACTCAGAGCGACCGTCGTACTGGGCGTCAACATGGACGACTTGGGTGAGCACCGGCCGGGCCAGAAGGCGGCGAGAGATGCCGGCGCGGTGTTCCCCTTGGTGGATGCCGGTCTCACCAAGGCGGATGTGAGGCAGGTGTCGCGCACGCTAGGGCTCAGGACCTGGGACAAACCGGCAGCCGCCTGCTTGGCTTCCCGCTTGCCCTACGGCACGCCCGTCACGGTGGGCACGTTGGGCATGGTGGCCAGGGCCGAGGCCGGTTTGGAGGCTCTGGGGTTCAGAGCCCTCAGGGTGCGCCACTACGGCGAGCTGGCCCGGGTCGAGCTGGCCCTTGCCGAGCTGAGCCGGGCGGTCGCCCAGAGAGAGGAGGTAGTGCGGGCCGTGAAGGCGGCCGGCTACCGTTACGTGACGCTCGATTTAGAAGGCCTACGATCGGGCAACCTCAACGACGCCCTGACAGCACTAGCGGGGGAGGCCCGCAGATGAAGACATCGGTTCGTGCCCGGTTAACGTTCCCAGAGCCCCTGGTCAGTGAGCCGGTCATTGCCCGCTTGGCACTGGACCACGGCATCGTCGCCAATATCCGGAGGGCGAACGTCGAAGACCACACGGGATGGATCATCTGTGAGCTTTCAGGCACGCGGGAGGCCCTGGACTCCGCGGTCGCGTGGCTGGAC
>JAKAWM010000055.1 GCA_021827285.1 Actinomycetes bacterium
GGGCAGCCAGGGCGGCCGCCTCGAAGGCAGGTACGCCACGGGCCATGAAAGCCCCGAGCACGCCTGAGAGGACATCGCCGGTGCCGGCGGTGGCCAGGCGGGGGTCACCAGAACTGGCCAGCAACACGCGGCCATCGGGCGCGGCAACAACTGAGGTGGCACCCTTCAGCAAGACGACGGCCCCGCTACGAGCAGCGGCGTCTCTGGCCGCGCCCAGGCGGTCCGGCCCAGGGGGCGCGCCGGCCAGCCGGGCCAGCTCGCCCGTGTGCGGAGTGATGACGGTGGGGTGAGCACGACGACGAGCCAGTTGTTCGAGTGCCTCCAAGGTGCCGATGGCATTCAAGGCATCGGCGTCAACCACGGCCGGCACCGGGGCCCGGGCTAGGAGGAGCCCGACCTCGCCGCCCGGTAATGTGCCCGCCGGCCCCGCCTCCTCGGCTGCGGGCCCTTCAGCGGCTGCGGGGCCCGCAAGCGGGCCCAAACCGGGGCCCACGACCAGCGCCTTTACTCGGGTGATCCCTTGCAAAACCGGTTCGTGCCAGCCAGATGGCGGCACGGGCACGTGGACCAGCTCGCTTGGTGGCAGCACCGAAGGGTCAACACCGGGCATCGAAAGACGCACGTACCCCGCCCCGGCCCGCAAGGCCCCCCGGCTCACCATCCACGGAGCACCCGTCATCCCCGGCGACCCGGCCACCACATGCACAGCCGTCTGCCACTTGTGGGCCTCATGGGACCGGCGAGGCAGCTGGGCCCGCACGTCGGCGTCCTCGACCAGCCAGCATCTGGCCACCTCGTCAACCAGCGGGCCCAGCCCGATGTCAGCTACCTCAACCTCACCCGCTAAAACCGGGCCCTGGCCGAGGAGGAGGCCAGGCTTCAGGGAAGCGAACGTGACGGTGGCCACCGCAGTCATAACCCTCCCGTCGCCCACCACTAGGCCGGTCAGCCCGGAAAGGCCGGATGGTATGTCGACAGCCAGCACGGGGGTGGGACCGGCCTCAGGCGCCTGGTACGCCCTTTGCAAACCGGTCCCGTAGGCGGCATCTATGACCAGGTCAGCAGGCGGGAGGCGCTCACCAGCAACCAAAGCCCCCGCCTCCAGCACCTGGGTACGCGCCCCTGCCGCGGCCAGCAGGCCGGCCGCGGTCCGCCCGTCCGCACCGTTGTTGCCCTTGCCGGCGATAACCACGACTGTCCTGCCATAGGCTCCCCCAAGAAGCCGCCGGGCTCGCCGGGCTACGGCGGCACCGGCCCTCCCGACAAGGACTTCAGCGGGCTCGGTGGCCTTCTGGTCGACGCCGGCCATCTGCTCGGGGGTAAGGACAGGGACCATCGGACCGAACGCCTCCTCAGCTGCGGAGTATAGGCAGCGCACCTGGCCCGGCGGCGAAACGGCCAGGACACCAGTCCCCGAGGTTGTCCCCGGGCGCCCTGCCTGCTTTCTGGTGGTCAAAAGTGCAACCGCCGACCACTTGGGACCACCAGATTGAGAGATGGCCGGGGGGCAGGGCCCGGGGAGCAGGGAGCACGAGCGGGGAACAGGGGCCAGGGCCGGGGGCTCAGGCCAACGCGAGGACCACCGCGGCCGCCGCCGAGGCCGTGTGAGTGAGCGAGATGGCCCAGCTCTGAACGCCGCGGTCTGTTGCCAGCTGTTCGGCTCTTCCCGACAGCACCAACTCGGGGGCACCGCTCGGCTGACGGACGACATCGACTTCGTCGAAGCGGAAGGCCCCTATCCCGACGCCGAGGGCCTTCATGACTGCCTCCTTGGCCGCAAAGCGGGCGGCCAGTGAAGGCACGGGGTTGGCCAGGGTACCGGCGTAGGCCCTCTCGCCCGGCGTGAACAACCTCTCAGCCATGGCCGGCCGGCGGGCGAGCACGGCGCCGAAGCGGGGGACTTCGACGAGGTCCAAGCCAACGCCAACGACCAGGCCGCCCCGCCCAGGCCCGTATAATGCCACGGCGTCAGCTCTGCCAGTGGCGAGCAAGCAGGGCGACTGGCTCGGTGAGGAGGGCGACCACCGGCACCTCAGCCAGTACCTCGTCGTCGAAGCGGGGTCGCGTCTCTGTTACCGCATCAACCAGCGCTGTGTACCGTCCCTGGTAGCCCTGGAGCACCTGCTTGGCCACGGGCGCAGCCAGGAAGCCGGCAAACCGGGCGTGCAGGAGGGTCAGGCCGCTGACTTGGCCGTCTTTTACCTCCGGCACAATGATGCCGGTGCGCCCGTCCCGGAGGCCCTGGAAGACGGTGACTTCTCTTTTGTCGGCCGCCCTGTGCTTGGTGCCCTTCAAGCTAGGGTCCGTGACCGTTCGCGACACGAGACCTTGAGCCACACCGCCCTGGGAGACCACGCCGATGGTGGCGTCGTCCAGAGCCCCAGAATGGCCCAGGTCAATGCGGTAGCGGGTATAGCCCAGCACTTCCTCCACGGCTGCCCCCAGGGCGGCCAAGGTGCGGAGGGAACGGTAACCAAGCGATTCCAGTGGCGCGCCCGCGGCCAGGGTTTCAGCAGCCAGCCGGGAGCGCAGCAACGCTTCTTCGCTGCGGGAGATGCCCACCGTCACCGTCTTGGCCTGGTGCTTGATGGCATCGATGGGACGGGTCAGCTCGTCTATGGCCGCGCCCAAGGCGGCCGCCAGGTCGGTGGCAATGGCCAAGGGAGTACCCACCCGGCCCATTTCAGCTTCGTAACGTTCAACCGGCACGGTGCCCGAGGCATAGCGTAGAAGTGCTGAGAGCCGGGCAGCCACGGAGGCGTTCAGCTGACCGTCGTAGGCGCCCGAACGAATGCCGGCCAGTGCCGGCGCAGCCACTGCGTCGAGCGCAGGCGCCACTGAATCGAGCGAGAGCTCGCCGCCGCTCGAGGCTATTGCGTGCTCAAGCAGAGCGCGCGCCTCACGCAGGGGGCGGGCCTGGGAGTCTATGGAAAGAGCGGCCTCGTACCCAAACAAGTGCCCGACCATGGCCGTCAGTAAGAAGGCGAGGTCTGGGTGGCAGGCGGGTATTTCCACCGCGTCCACGCCTGGTTGGAACCCCTGCTTTTCACCTTCGGCGACTATAAGGACAGGCGCTGCCTTATGAGCACGGAATATCTCCACTTCCTTGGCTATGTCCCTAGCATTCGAGCCGCTGGCCGAACCCGCGCATATGATGACCAACGGTTCTGCTGAGAGGTCGATATGCTTTTTGTCTTCTACGGAGTCAAGTGATATTGCCTTGTAGCAGAGCTCCGAGAGCTTTATCCGGATCTCAGCGGCCGCGACGCGGTCTGGCCCGCTCCCCACGACCGCCCAACTCCGCCTACGTGGTGCCACTGCCGCGGCGATACGAGCTATATCCGGTTGCTTGGCCAGGACCTTCTCCATGAGCGTAGGTAGCTCGCGCAAGGCGGCCAAGACGTCATCCCGCCCTTTTGCACCCGAGACCCCGGCGGCAGCGCCAAGTGCCGAGGCCAATAGGTAACCGGCAACAACCTGGGAGTAAAAAGCCTTGGTGGACGCCACGCTCATCTCGATGTCGCGCCCATCAGATGTATAGAGCACACCGTGAGCCTTCTGCACGAGATCGCTGTTGCGCCGGTTGACAATCGCCACTACGTGGGCACCGCGCGAACGCACGAGGTCAACCGTGCGATTGGTGTCCGTCGTGGTACCGGACTGGCTTATGGCTACCACCAGCGAACCCGACATATCGTCCGGCAAGCCTGCTCCAGAAAAACCCCACCCGGACAGCTCGGTCGCGGGCATGGCCCTAACCCGGACAGAGGGCAGGGCCTGGGCAACGGCAGCGGCCACGGCCTGGCCGGCCACGGCCGCCGTCCCCTGGCCTATAACCGCAATCTCATGGACCAGGCCTGACGCGAGGGCACGAGCCAGGGCCGGGGGTATAACGTCCTCGCCCAGGTGAGCACTGAGCCGCCCATTTTCCCCAACGACCAACTTGGCGCGCAAAGTCTTGCGGACAGACCCGGGTGACTCAGATATTTCTTTGAGCAGGAAATGGCGGTACCCGCGCCGGTCCACGTCTCTGGTGGTGATCTCCGCAAGTTGTAGATCGTGGGAAGACAGGGGGAGCGCCCCCCCGTCGTAGCGCTGGCGGCAAATGCCCTCCAGGGTGCCGGCGCCCTGGCGCGAGCAAACCACGATCTGGCCACCGCCTTCGCCCTCCAGGCGCACGTAGTGCCTTGCTTCTTCGACCAGCCCGTAGGCTTCGCTGGCCACCACAAAGGCGTCCTCGGCCAAGCCCACGTTCAGCCCCTGCCCACTCCCACGTAAGGCCACGTACAGCTCGTCGGGATGGGACAGCGCGTTGACGGCGATGCCCACCGAGCCGGTGAACCTGCCCACCGCGTGACGGAAGGCGTCGGCCATCTGTTCACCCGCGGCCAGGTGGCGGGAAACGAGGGTTGGTACCAGCTTGGCGTCGGTGGTTATCTCGCCTGGCAGTTGCAGACCCTCGGTCAGGCGTAGTTCAGCATGATTGTCCACGTCGCCGTTGAGCGCGCCGATCACATAGGGCCCCTGGGGGCCCAGCTCGTCCGAATTGAGCGGGTGGGCGTTGGCTTGTGATATCAGGCCCACGCTGGCCCAGCGGGTGTGGGCGACCACGGTGGCCTGCACCTCGGGCGAGCGCAGTGCCTGGGACAAAAGGGGATCGCACACCAGGGCCTGGCGCAAAGCCGCCACGTTGTCGCCCAGTTCCCCGATCTCCGCCGCCGCCTTGTAGACGATGCTCAGGCAGCCGTCGCTGGCCTTCACGGCGGACGAAGTGAAGAGGGGGTCGCTGGCCCGCCTTCCCAGCTCAGCAGGGCCAAGCTGGAGGCCATGGCCGGCCAAGGTGAGGTGAAGGCCGGCTGAGTCCCGGCCGCGTACTTCGAGGCGATCGAGGGACCGGAAGGCGACATGGACGGCCCATAACACCCTGAGAGCCGCCGGGTTGGCCACCAGATCTACCCCGGAGCCGAGCCCCAGCCCCTGGGCCAGTTCGGCCACCCCCCGCGCCGCCCCGAGCCGGTCCTGCCTCAGAGCCCATACAACGTCTCGTAGGCGTACCAGGACTGCATTCAGGGATTCGAGCTTGGCCGGTTCGACCCGTACCTCGGCTCTGTCCAAGACGGAGTCCAAGTCGTCGAGGAAGGACTCCAGCTGGCTGGCGCCTTCCTCAAGGGCAGGCACCAGGGCTGGGTCGCTGAGCAGGCAGGAAACCCCCGCGACACCGCGCAGCGCTTGGTCCAACTGGGACAGGTCGCCAGCCAGCGTCTCGAAAGTCTCCAGCTCACCGGTCGGCTCAGACGCAGACGCTAGGGTGCGCAGCTGGGTTATGGCCTGCGACAATGCCGCGAGCACGTCAGCTGGCGGCAGGGGCCGGCGCGAAGAGGGCCGGGCCAGGACGGCGACGATGCCACACACAATGGCAAGGGTAGCCTCATGTCTGCGAAACGGCCTCCCCGGACGGCTCTTTGCCGCCAAGGGCCGCCTGAAGAGCGGTCACCAGGTGGTCGGCGGCCGCCTCGGCCTGCTCCTGGGAGGGGGCTTCCACCATGACCCTCACCACAGGCTCGGTACCGCTTGGCCGCAGGAGCACCCGACCCTGACCTGACAGTTCGGTCTCTACCTGTTTGACGGCTTGCCAAACTGGGAGGCCGGGTGCTTGTCCCAGCAGGTCGCGGGCGCCCACGGGCACGTTACGCAGCACCTGGGGCATCCGTCGCATGGCCCCCGCAGCCAGCTCGGAGAGGGGCCTTCCCCGCCGGACAACCAGGTCGGCCAGCAAGAGGCCCGTAAGGAGGCCGTCACCGGTGGTAGCCAGATCACGGAATATGACATGACCCGACTGCTCGCCGCCCAGGGCCCAGCCGTTGGCGTCAAGGGCTTCGAGCACGTAACGGTCACCCACGTTGACGGTGTGGACCTGCACGCCCGCTGCCGCCATGGCCTGATGAAAGCCGAGGTTCGTCATAACGGTCACGACCACGCTCCTACCCGCCAGCTCCCCGCGCCCGACCAAGTCGGTGGCAAAGAGAGCAAGCAGGCGGTCGCCGTCCACCACGTTGCCCAGAGCGTCGACCGCGATCAACCGGTCCGCGTCGCCGTCGAAGGCGAGGCCCAGGTCAGCTCTTTCCAGCACGACTGCCTCCGCCAAACCGCTTGGGTGAGTTGACCCGCAGGCCTGGTTGATGTTGGTGCCGTCTGGCCGGTTACCCAGGACAGCGACCACTTCAGCCCCGGCGGCTCGCAGGACCCTGGGGGCGACTTCGAATACGGCGCCGTTGGCACAATCAAGCGCCACGCGTAGCCCGCGCAGGCCGCGCTCGCCGAGGCAGGCCAGTAAGTGCTGCGTATAACGTTCGGCCGCCGTGGGGTCTGCTTCTATCACGCCCACCTCGTCGTTGGCCCGGGGCGGCTTGGCGCGAGAGGCAGACAGGACGGCACCCAGCTCGCTCTCGAGAGCCGACTCGACTTCGTCGCTCAGCTTGGCGCCCGATGTGGAAAAGAACTTGACCCCGTTGTCCCAGTAGGGGTTGTGGGACGCGGACACCACTGCTGCCGGTACGGACTCCATTACCGAGATGTGGGCCACCCCCGGCGTGGGCAGCACCCCGACATCGAGGACGTCCACTCCCTCGCTGGCCAGGCCGGCCGAGAGGGCAGCCTGAAGTAGCGGGCTCGACAGGCGGGTGTCCCGGCCCACCACGAAGCGGTGCCGCTGCGTTGGGCCACCAATGGGCTTGACCAGCACGCGGGCCGCGGCCCGGCCGAGAGCCATGACCAACTCAGGGGTCAGTTCCGCGTTGGCCAGTCCCCTCAGGCCATCGGTGCCAAAACGGAGCATGGTCCCTCCAGGCTCGCCGCGCCCGGGAGGCTAGCGCTTCGAGTACTGAGGCGCCTTGCGGGCCTTCTTGAGGCCGTACTTCTTTTGCTCCTTCTCGCGCGGGTCGCGGGTGAGGAACCCAGCCCGCTTCAGGGCCACCCGCAGGTCGGGCTCGAGCTCAGCCAGCGCCCTCGCAATACCTAGCCGGAGCGCCCCGGCCTGCCCCGATACTCCGCCGCCGCCCAGGGTGGCTTCGATGTTGTAGTCACTGGCCTTCTCAACCACTCGAAGAGGCTCGGTCAGCACCATACGGTGGGTCGCCGAAGGGAAATAGTCCTCGACGGCCCGCTTGTTGACGATTATTGACCCGTTGCCTGGACGGAGCCGGACGCGCGCCACCGCCGCCTTCCGCCGGCCGGTGGACTGTACTAGTGGCTTGGGCAAGACCTGTTTTCTCCTTGTGTGGTCATCATCGCTGCCGGGCCGTAGGTGCGGACGGTGGCCGGCCTGCAGTTTGGGCCTAGGCGACCTTGTCGTTCGGCTTACCCGAGGCGCCGGCACCATGGGCGGACACTCGATGGGCCGAGTGGTCAAGGGACATGGACCGGGGCTTTTGGGCCGAGTGGGGGTGCTCGGGACCGGCATAGACCTTGAGCTTCCTCGCCATCTGCCGGCCCAGCGGTCCCTTGGGCAACATGCCCTTCACAGCCAGGCGCACCACTTCTTCAGGGCGTTTGGACAGCAACTCTCGGTACGGCGTCGCCTTCAGGCCACCTGGGTAGCCCGAGTAGTGGTAATGGAACTTGCGGTCGGCCTTGCCCGCGCTCAGCACCACCTGAGAGGCATTGACCACGATCACGTGGTCGCCGGTGTCGAGGTGGGGGGCGAAAACAGGCTTGTGCTTGCCCCGCAGGACGGACGCGACCTGGGTCGCCAGGCGGCCGAGCACGGCCCCGCTGGCATCGACTTCCCACCAGTCGCGATGGATTTGAGAGGCTTTGGGCGAGTAAGTACGCACGGGCCCACCAGCATAGATGGTCCGGCGCCCGAAGGCCAACCGGGCAGCCCTCGGGACAAGGCCGACCGGACAGCCGGCGGCGGGAGGCGGGCCGTTCGGCGGCGGGGCCAGCCGTTCGGCGGCGGGAGGCGGGCCGTTCGGCGGCGGCTTGCCCCTGCGCGCCCCGGCTTGGGCCCGCGTGCGGGAGGCGGGCCGTTCGGCGGCGGGAGGCGGGCCGTTCGGCGGCGGGGCCACCGGGGCAGTGAGGCAGGGCGAGCTGTGCTGCTCTGGTGGCCCGCGCAAGGTTTATCAGGCCTATGGACACCTTGATAGTGTGGTCGCCAGTGAGCAAGGTCCTGCTAGGCCTACCGTCGGTCGTCCACTGGGGATCCCCCAACGGGGTCACCAAGCAGAGCCACTACGTCTACTGGCTATGGGAGCTCACCTACTACATCGCCATCCCCCTCGGGGCCATCGTTATCGGGCTCATCCTCTGGTCTGTAGTGCGCTACCGGGAGCGCCCGGGGCACCCCCGGATCCCACGCCAGTTCCAGTACCACGTGCCCCTTGAGATCTTTTACACGATCGTCCCGCTAGCTCTCGTCATCTTGGTGTTCGTTTATACCTACGCAGCCGAGGACCACGAGGACAATGTGGCTCCCCACCCCGCGCTTGTTGTGCGGGTCGATGCCTTCCGCTGGGGCTGGCAGTTCACCTACCCCAACGGTTACCAGGTCCTCGGCAGCGTGGCCAACGAACCGAGCATCGACAGCACCAACCTGCCCGTCCTAACCCTGCCTGCGGGCGAGACAGTCCAGATAAACCTGTTCTCTGACGATGTCAACCACTCGTTTTATGTACCGGCGTTCCTTTTCAAGCGAGACGCCATCCAGGGGATCAACAACTCCTTCGACCTGAACATCGACCCCAACGTGGCGGGCCAGCGCTTCATCGGGGAGTGCACCCAGTTTTGCGGCGTCTACCACCCCTTCATGCGCTTCTGGGTGCAGGTCATGCAGGAAAACCAGTTCAACACCTGGCTGTCGCACCAGCACGGCCTCCACATCGTAAAACTCGGGAGCTGAGCGCGCTATGCAGATGGAGCTGATCCGGCCATGACCTTGGTCCAAGAGCGGCCAGGGCGGTACGAAGCCCCCGAGCGCCGCCTAGTCGAAGTCATCCCCGGCCCCAAGAGCAAGGGCGTGCTCGCTTATCTTACGAGCACCGACCATAAACAGATCGGGATGAACTACATGGTGACCAGCTTCATCATGTTCCTCATCGCGGGGCTGATGGCGGTGCTCATGAGGGTCCAGCTCTCGGTGCCCAACAACGACTTCCTCAGCTTCAACACCTACAACCAACTGTTCACCATGCACGGCAGCATCATGCTGTACCTCTTCCTCGGGCCGTTCGCCTTCGGGACGGCCAACTACCTGGTGCCCTTGCAGATAGGGGCGCCGGACATGGCCTTCCCCCGCTTCAACGCCTTCTCTTACTGGCTGTACCTGGGCGGATGTATAACAATGACCTCGGGGTTCCTAACCTCCTCAGGGGCTGCCAACTGGGGGTGGTTTGCTTATGCACCTTTGACCGAGTCCATTTACTCCCCGGGCCCAGGGGCAGACTTGTGGCTCGCAGGTGTGGTCCTGGCTGGGTTTTCAGGCATTTTCACCGCCGTCAACGTGATCAGCACCATCTTCACGCTACGGGCCCCGGGGATGATCATGTTCCGCATGCCCATATTCACTTGGAACCAGCTGGTCACCGCCTTCCTTGTCCTGTTGGCTTTCCCGGTGCTCACGGCTGCCCTCGTGCTCGTATGGTGCGACCGCCACCTGGGCACCCACTTCTACGACCCCACCCACGGAGGCCAACCTATCCTGTACCAGCACCTGTTCTGGTTTTTCGGCCATCCGGAGGTTTACATATTGGCCTTGCCGTTCTTCGGGATCGCCACTGAGATAATTGCGACGTTCTCCCGCAAGCCGGTCTTCGGGTACAAGGGCATGGTGTTGGCGACTCTCTCCATAGGCGGGCTCTCTATGGGCGTGTGGGCCCACCACATGTACACGACTGGCGCTGTGCTGCTGCCCTTCTTCGC
>JAKAWM010000056.1 GCA_021827285.1 Actinomycetes bacterium
TCCGGCCGGCAAGGGTATCCGGCCCGCACTGGCGATACTTTCGGCTGAGGCGGCCTGGGCCGACGCCGCCGTCGGCGTCCCCGGTGGCGCCGCCGTGGAGCTGGTCCACAACTTCTCCCTCGTCCACGACGACCTCATGGACGGAGACACCGAACGCCACCACCGGCCCACCGTTTGGGCGCTCTGGGGCACTGGGGCGGCCGTGATCCTAGGTGACGCCCTGGCCACCATGGCGACCCAGGTCTTGCTCGCTTGCCCTAGCCCTGCCGCGCCGGCAGCCGCCAGCGCCCTTAGCGAAGCGACGGCGGAGATGATCGCCGGCCAGGCCGACGACCTCGCCTTCGAGTCCCGGCGTACCGTCAGCGTCGAGGAGTGCATGGCCATGTCCAGGGCGAAGACTGGAGCCCTGTTGGGGTGCGCGGCGTCGATCGGGGCCATACTGGCCGGTGCCCCGCCCGCCACGGTCCGGGCGCTGCGAGACTATGGACGGCACCTGGGCGTCGCCTTCCAGGCCGTGGACGACCTCCTCGGCATTTGGGGCGACCCGGCCACAACCGGCAAGCCGGTGGGCAACGACCTGCGCCAGCGCAAGAAGTCGATGCCCATCGTGGCTGCCCTGGGGGCCGGTGACGACGAGGCCCGCGAGCTGGGCAAGCTCCTTTTGACCGAGGAGCCCCTCACCCAGGAGCAAGTGGAGCGGGCCAGCTGGCTGGTGGAGGCCTGTGGCGGCCGGGACTGGACCGCGGCCCGAGCCAAGGCCCACCTGGACGCCGCCCTTGGGTGCCTGGAGCGGGCCCGGCTCTCAGCCGTCCCTCGCCGGGCACTGGCCGACTTCGCCGTCTTTGTGGTGGAGCGCGAATCGTGACACTGCTGGGCGAGGCCACGGCACAGGACAACGGGTTGCGGGACGGGGTCGAGGATGCTGTGCGGCGCGCCACCGGATGGCTGAAGGCACACCAAGACGCCGGAGGCTGGTGGAAGGGCGAGCTCGAGACCAACGTGACCATGGACGCCGAAGACGTTCTGCTCCGCCACTTTCTCGGGATCTTGGAGCCGGGAACACTGGCCGAAGCCGCTCAGTGGATCCGTTCCAACCAGCTCGACGAAGGCCCCTGGGCCACCTTCTACGGCGGGCCAGGCGAGCTGTCCGCCACCGTAGAGGCCTACGTGGCCCTCCGCCTGGCCGGCGACGGGGTAGCCGAGCCCCACATGCAACGGGCGGCGGCCTGGGCACGCGACCACGGCGGCGTGGAAGCCACCCGCATGTTCACCCGCGTCTGGCTGTCCATGGTCGGTTGCTGGGACTGGGACGACAACCTCCCTGTGGTGCCCCCGGAGCTTGTGTTCCTGCGGCCGAACTGGCCCCTTTCCATCTGGTCGTTTGGCTGCTGGGCTCGCCAGACCATCGTTGCTTTGGCGGTCATCATGGCGCACCGGCCCTGCCGAGCCCTGCCTTTCGGTATCGAGGAGCTACACAGCCACCGGGCACCCGTCGGGCGACCGGTTGATTTGGTGGGCCGGGCGTTGATAACTCTCGACAAGGCTCTGCACCGCTACGAGGCGCTCCCCGCCCGTTCCTGGCCAAAGCGCCCCATCAGGGCGGCGGCGCTGCGGGAAGCAGAACGCTGGATCGTAGCCCGTCAGGAAGCAGACGGGAGCTGGGGAGGGATCCAGCCGCCCATGGTCTACTCGACCATAGCCCTCACCCTCCAGGGCTACCCCCTCGACCACCCGGTGGTGGCGGCGGCCCTGCGGGGCTTGGACGCCTTCGTGCTCCGCGACGAGCGCGGCCGGCGCATCGAGGCCTGCCAGTCGCCAGTTTGGGACACCGCCCTGGCCATGATCGCCCTCGTCGATTCCGGGACACCCGCGGATGACCCTTGCCTAAGTTCGGCCCGAGAATGGATCGTCGGCGAGGAGGTGACGGTGCGCGGCGACTGGGCGGTGCGCCGGCCGGAGCTGGCCCCGGGCGGGTGGGCCTTCGAGTTCGAGAACGTGCATTACCCCGACATCGACGACACTGCGGAAGTAGTGATCGCCCTGCGGCGGGTCGGTACCCCAGCCGGTAGTCCCGCTGAGGCCGCCTGCCGGCGGGCGCTTCAGTGGACGGTGGGCATGCAGTCGTCGGACGGAGGCTGGGGTGCCTTCGACGCCGACAACACCTCGACTATCCCCCCTCGCCTGCCCTTCTTCGACTTCGGCGAGGTGATCGACCCGCCCAGCGCGGATGTCACAGCCCACGTGGTGGAGATGCTGGCCGCCGAGACTGGCCACGACCCTAACGAGCGCTCCATTATCGAGCGCTCTAACGGCGTCAAGGTGGCCCTCGACCGGGGCGTCCGCTGGCTCCTGGCCAGCCAGGAGCCAGACGGGTCCTGGTTCGGGCGCTGGGGAGTCAACTACGTGTACGGCACCGGCTGGGCCGCTCTACCTGCTCTGGTCGAGGCGGGCTTGCCTGCCGGTGACCCGGCCATCCAGGCTGGCGTCCGCTGGCTGTTGGAGCACCAGAACAAAGACGGTGGATGGGGCGAGGACTTACGATCCTACGCCGAGCCGGGCTGGCGAGGGCGGGGTACCAGTACTGCTTCGCAGACGGCCTGGGCGCTCATTGGCCTACTGGCTGCTGGCCGGCGTGATGACCAGGCCACTCGGGCGGGGGTGGAGTGGCTCGTCCGCAACCAGACCGCCGACGGCACCTGGGACGAGCCTTGGTACACCGGAGAGGGATTTCCCTGGGACTTCAACCTGAACTATCACCTCTACCGCCACGTGTTCCCTTTGACGGCGCTGGGACGCTACCTCCTGGGCACCGGTCCGCGGCCCAAGACCCCTGGGACCAGCTTGTGAGCCTGCCCCGGCTACTGGTGCTGGCCCCCCTGCGCATCGAGGCGCGGGCGCTCGGGCCAGGTCGCTCAGCCGTGATCGGCAACGTGCACCTCCACGTCGAACGCACGGGTATGGGCCTGGTCAAGGCTGCGGCGGCGGCGGCCCGCCTTTCGGCAGGTACCGGTGCCTCGCCCGGTGACCGCCCCGGCGCCTCGCCGGCCGCCTCTCCGCCCGGCAGCCCCCAATCTGGTGGTCCACACCGAGCCCAGGCCCAATCTGGTGGTCAAAAGCGCGCTGGGGGAACACTTAGGACCACCAGATCGCCCTCCGAGCCTCCACCAGCACCTGTTGCCGTGGCGCTGTGCGGCTTGGGCGGGGACCTCACCGGCCGGCACCAGCCTGGCGATATCGTCGTGGCCGAACGAGTCCTCAACCAGGTTGGCCAGGAAGTCGCCAAGTTGACGTCGGCGGCCCTCTTGGCTGCCGAGATGCGCCGGCTCGGGCTGCGCGCCAGCACCGGCACCGTCATGAGCACCGACCACATCGTCACCGGTGCGGAACGGGCGCAGCTGGCTCAGCTGGGCGCCCACGTAGTCGACATGGAGTCCGGCCCGGTCGCCGGCGCTCCCTGGGGAGCGCCAGTCGCGGTGGTAAGGGCGATATCGGACGCGCCTGGCCACGAGCTGTTCTCCCCCGCTGGGGCTCGGGGCGTCTGGTTGGCCCTGCGCAGCCTGCGGGCAGCCCGCCCTGCCTTGGCCGCTTGGGCCAGAGCAGCTGGGCCTAGGGATGTGCTTCTGGCCGAGCCCCGCGGGTTCTGCGCCGGCGTACGGCGGGCCATCGAGACGGTCGAACGGGCTTTGCACCGCTACGGGGCACCGGTGTACGTGCGCCGCCAGATCGTGCACAATGCCCACGTGGTGTCCCGGCTCGAAAACGCCGGGGCGACCTTCGTGAAAGAGCTGTCTGAGGTACCTGATGGGGCCACCGTGGTCTTTTCCGCCCACGGCGTCGGGACCGCGGTTAACGAG
This sequence comes from Actinomycetes bacterium, assembly GCA_021827285.1. Taxonomy (GTDB): domain Bacteria; phylum Actinomycetota; class Acidimicrobiia; order Acidimicrobiales; family Palsa-688; genus JAKAWM01. The sequence goes on from JAKAWM010000056.1 coordinate 3,855, forward strand.
GAGGCAGCCCGCCGCGGGATGAACACCATCGATGCCACCTGCCCCCTGGTGACCAAGGTCCACACCGAAGCCCGGCGCTTCGCGGCCGCGGGCCGCCAACTCGTCCTGGTCGGCCACGCCCACCATGACGAGGTCGAGGGGACCCTTGGCATAGCCCCCGGGATCCAGTTGGTCAGCACCCCCGAGGACGTGGCCCACCTTGACATCGACCCCGCCAGGCCAACAGCCTTTGTTACCCAGACGACCCTGGCCACTGACGAGGTAGCAAACGTGATCGAAGCGCTGGAGGAGCGCATCTCGGACCTGGCCCGTCCCGCGGCCTCGGACATCTGTTACGCCAGCCAGAACCGCCAGGAGGCCGTCCGCCACATAGCCCCTGACTGCGACTTGGTGCTCGTGGTAGGCTCGCCCAACTCGTCCAACTCCAACCGCCTGGTAGAGGTGGCACAACGGCAGGGGGCAGAGGCCCACCTCATAGATAGCGCCGCTGACATCAAACTGGCATGGCTGAGCGGTGCCCGCCGCGTGGGCATCAGCGCCGGGGCCTCTGCACCTGAAGAGCTGGTCCAAGAGGTGCTTGCCAGCCTTGCCAGCCTTGGCTCTCTTTCCATCGAACAACGTACTACCGGCAATGAGCATGTCACTTTCCCACTTCCACAGGAGATTCGCTGATTATGGCCATACCCCTGCGCCAGACCGTCAAAGTCGGTACTTATCTGGCTCGCCAAAAACTCGCTAAAAGGGAAAAGTTCCCCCTGATCGTGGAGCTGGAACCGCTCTTTGCCTGCAACCTGGAGTGCAACGGCTGTGGGAAGATCCAATACCCGACTGAGATCTTGCGCAAGCGCCTATCGGTCGAACAGGCGGTGGCCGCCATCGAGGAGTCCGGTGCGCCCATGGTCTCGATAGCCGGTGGTGAGCCCCTGCTGCATCCTGACATCGACAAAATGACCCAAGCGCTGTTGGACCGCAAGCGCTTTGTTTACTTGTGCAGCAACGCCATCCTGATGCAACGCAAACTGGATCTTTTCAAACCCCACCCCCTTTTTTCCTGGGTCGTCCACCTCGATGGCCTCCGGGAACGCCACGACGAGTCGGTGAGCCGAGATGGGGTTTTTGACAAGGCCGTGGCAGCCATCAAGGCAGCCAAGGCTCGCGGCTTCAAGGTATGCACCAACACAACGTTCTTCAGCACGGACTCACCCAAGACCATTCAGGAAGTGCTCGACTTCCTGAATGACGAGCTCGGGGTGGACAGCATGATGATCTCGCCTGGTTATGCCTACGAAAAGGCCCCCGACCAGGTGCACTTCCTGGCTACAAACCAGTCGACGAAGCTCTTCGCCCAAGCCTTCGAAGGCAAGCGTAAGCACTGGCGCTTCAACCACAGCCCCTTGTTCTTGGACTTCCTAGAGGGCAAAGTGGAATTCGAGTGCACGCCTTGGGGCATACCGTCGTACTCGGTCCTCGGCTGGCAACGCCCCTGCTACCTCCTGGCCGACGGTTACACCGAGACCTACAAGGAGCTCATCGAGACGACGGATTGGTCCAAGTACGGCCGGGGCCGCGACCCACGCTGCCGCAACTGCATGGCCCACTGCGGTTATGAGCCGAGTGCCGTGCTGGCCACCGCGGGTAGCTTGCGCCAGTCGCTGCGCGCCCTCGTCAACGCCCGCTAGTGCCGGCCCAACCACGCCGAACCCAAGGAGCCGGGGCCCAGACAGCCGGGGCCCAGTGTGCCGGGCGCCGCTGAGTGGCTGCCGGGCGCCAGCTCCCAGGCCTGAAGGCGCTCATTACGGGCGCCTCGAGCGGGATCGGCTTGGCCACATCTCGGCTCTTGGCCGCCCGGGGCGCCTCCGTCGTGGGCACGGGGCGGGACGAGGCAGCTCTCGCCGCGGCGGGATTGCGAGAGGCAAGTGGGCCGTTCGTGGCTACCCTCGCCCGTGACCTGACCGACCCAGGTGCTCCGGCGGCCGTCGTAGCGGCCGCAGCGGGGGCGTTGGGAGGGCTGGACTTGGTGGTTTCCAACGCCGGCTCCGGCTGGTCCGGGCGCTTCGAGGACATGTCCCCGGCCGAGATAGACGCCGTGTTGGACATCAACCTCCGGTCGGCCGTCCATCTCGCTCACGCTGCCGCCCCCTGGCTACGGGCCAGCGCCGGCCCCGGCCAGCTCATCCTGGTTGGCTCGATCGCCGGCCTGCTGGGAGTGCCAGAAGAGGCGGTCTACAGCACGGCCAAGGCCGCCCTGCGCGGGCTGGCCAACTCGCTTCGGGGAGAGTGGCGCCCTATCACAATAACGCTGGTGAGCCCGGGAGTCGTGGATACGCCCTTCTTCGCCCGCCGCAACCGCCCCTACGCCCGCTCCTGGCCCCGGCCCATTGCGGTCAACCGAGTGGCAAGTGCCATCGTCAGTTCGGTGGAGCACCGCCAAAGCGAGGTCATCGTACCGGCCTGGCTGACCCTGCCGGCCCGCCTGGCAGGCGGCCTACCGTCGCTCTACGCCAAAATGTCCCAGCGCTGGGGCTGAACGCCTTCACCACAGGCCAAGTTCCCTCGCCGTCCCCTTGATGGCGGCTGGGCTTCGGGTGGTTCAACCACCGCCAGTGGCCTCACCTATAGGATTGCCGGGCATGGCCGAAGTGGGGACCGAAAATGAGGTCCCTCACGAGGAGCCTCCAACAGGCGCTCAACCAGGCGGGGGACCAGCGCCCGCGGCCAACCCGCCCTTAGACGCCTTGGCGGCAGAAGCTGCGCATGGACGCCTCAGAAGGGCTCGAGAGCGACTGGGCCGTGGGAGGCAGGATGAACGGCCTACCGGCTGGTGGCCGCTCTTCAATTGGTCCCAGCACGTCCCGGTCATCGCGATGATGGTCGCATACAGTGCCCACTTTGGGACCGTGACCGTCGATATGCTCCGGGCCTACCAGCAGCCGGCCTACGACATGGCCATGCCAGATCAGGGGATCTGGCTTTTGAGCCGCTTTCACGACCCTTTCCTAACCGTCGCCGGGCGCAACCTGTTCGGTGACCACGCCACTTTTATCTACGTCCTACTCGTACCCGTCTATTGGGTTTATGCCCATGCGGCGGTGCTTCTCATAATTCAGGCCGTAATGATCTCGGCCGCGGCGGCACCCATCTATCTACTTGCTCGCCGCTTGCTCGGTAGCACATTACTGGCGACCTTGCTGGCGGCTGCGTACCTGCTCAACCCGGCCATTCAGCAGCCGAACCTCGAACAGTTCCACGTCGAGGCCTTTGAAACAGCTTTGCTCGCACTCGCCATCTATGCCGCCGTGGTCTGGCGCCCACGCCTTTTGCTGGTCACGGCGGCTCTCGTCCTCCTGTGCAAGGAGGACGCCGCGCTTTACGTCGCACCACTCGCCATCTGGGTGTTCTTGAGACGCGACCGCAGAATTGGCGCGGCCGCCTTCGGGGCTTCGATCGTGGCAGCCGGCATTGACAATTTGATCGTGATCCCTGCCTTTATAGGCTTCGTCAACGAGCACGCCGATCGTATCCCATTCGGCAACCTCGCGGCCGCATGGCGGGTTGCTCTACGTGCTCCGGGCCAGTTCGCCAACTACCTGGCGTCCCAGGGCAGGCTCTGGTACCTCTGGCAAATGAGCTTTAGCGCTGGCCTGATATTCCTGATTACCCCCGAAGTGGCCGCCGTCTCTGCTCTCCAGTTGGGCGTGAACTGGGTCTCGACCTTCGGGTACCAGCACCAGATCCTTTTCCATTACTCGATGCCCATTGTGCCCGTCCTTATTTGTGGCACCATCTACGCCATCTCGCGATTGGCCCGGGTCAACCTCCGCCGGCTCGCCACCGCAGCCGTCGCAGTTTGCGCCCTCTGGTCTTGTGTCCTTTGGGGGGCCGCGCCCTTTTCAGACCACAACGCTGTTGGGCCCGCCACCAATACGCCCGCCTTGACCGCCACCCGTCACCTGCTCTCCGAGATACCCGCTGATGCCGTGGTCTCGGCGGTACAGAACTTCGTACCCGCCATCGACCACCGCTCCCAGGTCTACATGTGGCCCAATCCCTTCCATCAGGTCTACTACGGCAACCCCAGCTACGACGGCAGGTCGTGGCCCGTGGCCTCTCGTGTGCAGTACCTGCTATTGCCGCCCTGTATCACCTGTGACGGGGGCACTTCGCCCTGGGTGAACGTCTTCAACCAGGTGATCGGGAAGTTCCGCGTGGTCGCTCGGACCAGCTTGGTGGTGCTGTACAAGCGGCGCACGGGCTAGTCATGCGGAAATGCCGGGAGGCGGGAGGCTGGGTCGCCGCCCTAACCGGGGAGCTCGGCGTCCAAGAAGGCACCCAGGGCCCGGCAGGCCGCCCCATCGAGGGGGCCGTCCCCCATCAGCCACAGGGTTAGCTGCGCCTTGTCCCCCAGCCACAGCCGGTCCAGCACCAAGGGCGGCGCGCTGGCGGCCTCGGCCTCGGGCCCTCCCAGGCTGCACACGGCGGCCAGTACAGGTACCTGGGACCAACGCGTGTCTTCCAGGAAGGCGCGCAGCGCGTTGGCCCTGCGCAGGGTCTCCCGCGCTCGCCCGGCGCAGCGGTCCCCGGGGGCGATGTCTACAACGGCGACACCTCGCGGGGACACCACCACGCAACCCAGCTCAAGGGTCCGGTTGGGTAAGTACCGGCCGCTTAGCAGCCTCGCACCCCGAGAGATGCTCCCGCCCAGCATGTGCGCCAGGGCATGGCCCCGCTCATGGACGCGAAGGGGTGACGATGGTGCAGGCACTTCGCCCAGTGCCTCCAGCAATCTGCCCAGCCGCTGGCGGACCACGTCATCCCGGCCCCGTGCGGCCGCCAGCCGGCCCGCCGTGGCACCGAGAGGCTCCTCAATTGTCGTTCCTAGAGCTTCCAGGGCCAACTCCACACCCTCCTCTGTAGGCTCCTGCGCCAGGATGCCTTCCGCCTCGCGGTCATAAGGATGCGGCTCGGCCGCACCGAGGCCGAGCAGCGATAGCGATCCCGCTTGCTCTTGGACTTCGAGAAGCTCATCTACCCGCATGGTTGGGAACTCGGCACAATCGGTGGTTTCCCTGAGCAAATGAGCCTCGCCAGCACTGCACGCTGTCGTCTTTACGCGCTGGGTACCGCCGTTTCTCGATTTTCACCGCAAAAGACGTAGCGGCAACTACGGACGGAGGTGCCGGCGGGCCCTAGCCCGGCTCGACTAGGCCGGTGCCGGCGTAGGCCGCCGCCACCGCTGGGTGCAGGATACGGTGGTCGGCGACGTTCACCCCTCTCGCAAAGGCCGGGTCCTGCTCGCTCAGCCGCCATAAGCCCAGCTCAGCCAGCCGGTGGAGGTAGGGCAGCGTGGCATTCGTGAGCGCTCGAGTCGAGGTAACCGGCACCGCTCCCGGCATATTGGCGACGCAGTAGTGCACGACGTCGTCGACCACGTAGGTGGGCGACTCGTGCGTCGTAGGTCGTGACGTTTCGGCACAACCTCCCTGGTCTATGGCCACATCCACCAGAACCGCCCGCCTCGGCATCCCAGCCAGCATGGCCCGGCTCACCAGCTTGGGAGCCGCCGCCCCGGGTACCAGGACGGCACCAATGACGGCGTCTGAGACCGCCAGCTGCTCGACAAGGCTATGGGCGTCCGACATGAGGGCGCGGACACTCCCCTCGAAGCGGTCGTCCAAGGCACGCAGCCGCGCATCGGAACGCTCCAGGATGGTCACTTCCGCCCCCAGGCCCCGGGCCACTCTGGCCGCTTGGACGCCGACCACGCCACCGCCCAGGACGAGCACCCGGGCCGGGGCCACGCCAGGCGCCCCTCCAGCGAGGATGCCTCTTCCGCCGGCAACCGAGGTCAGGTACTGGGCCACCACCTGCCCGGCCAACCGCCCGGCGATCTCGCTCATAGGAGCCAGCAGGGGTAGATGGCCGTTTCGGTCCTCGACCGTCTCGTAGGCCACCCCAGTCGCACCCGAGCGTACCAGTGCCCGGGTGAGTTCTGGCGCCGCCGCCAGGTGCA